>NZ_JBARYM010000566.1:0-4142 GCF_049647865.1 Tunicatimonas sp.
GCTCGCCCCGGTGCCGGTTTAGCATCGCTTAGTAGTTCTTCGGCTCGCTGTAGATCGCTGATAATCTGCTCGTACAGTTCAGCCGTAGAACTACTTTCTACCGAAAGAACTTCCTCGGTGAAGATATGTGAATCAAGTAGTAGTGGACCTTCACCCCACAGTCGAACAATCCAAAAGTAATTGTAGGCCCGTAGAAAGAAAGCTTCTCCCGCAATCTGCTGGATAGCTGCTGCGTTGCCCGTAGCATTTTCGTAATTAGCGATAATATTGTTGGCTCCTTGAATAGACTTGTAGGCTCCGCCCCAAATAAACGGTAGCCGTCCATTCTGTTGCGCCACGGTAAACTGATCAAACTCCCGAAAGTCAGCCTTATTACTTGCCTTATGGGTAGTGAGATCATCCCCTCCCATTAGCACTGCTTGCGTAGAAGCATTACCTAAACCTGAGTTCCAGGTATAAGTTAAGGGTTTATAGGTACCCGCCAAAGCAGCGGTTAGCCCCGTTTCATTCTGTAGTGCACCACTATCGCTAGTAATCTGAGCCGACAGGTCTTCTTCCAGAAAGTCAGAGCAGCCGGTAGCAACTACTAGTAAGCTAGATAATAATAGTAAGTATTTCATAAGAGTATAGATTAACAATTAGAAGGTTACGTTGAAACCTAAAATATAGGTTTTAGAATTAGGGTACGATCCACCGTCAGCTCCTTGCGCAACTCCAGCACCTTGCCGATTCGAGAACGATTCAGGGTCAATACCTCGGTAGTCGGTAAAGGTCAATAAGTTGGTAGCTCCTAGCATTACTGAACCCTTCATCCATCCTAATAAGTCACTAGGCAAATTATAAGTCAAACTCAGGTTTTTTAGGCGTACAAAGTTACCCGACTCAACAAAGCGCGACGACTGAATCTCAGATCGGTCGGTTGCACTGAAAGCAGGAATATCACTACTTTCGTTTACGTCGGCCATCCATTGATTAGCAATGTCAGCATGCGTTACTTCACGCGCATCCGCTGATGCTAAAATAGCCGTAGCGTAACTAAAGTTCCACTTATCGTAACCCATCATGGATTGAAAGAATACGTTTAGCGCGAAGTTGCCGTAGGTAAGCGTGTTATTCCAGCCGAACAGACGCGTAGGTATAGCACTGCCAATAATCTGATAATCATCGCCAGTAATTCGACCGTCTTCATTCACATCTTCGTAACGAGAGTCGCCGGGTACGTTATCAAAAACGGCCGCTGCTGCCGCTTGGTCTGACCCCCAAACCCCAAGGTAGTTTAGTCCCCAATAACTTGCGAGGGTACTGCCTGGTTCAATCACATTTTCCGGTAGGTTAGTAAGCCCCGCTCCGGCATCGCCGTCTAGAAATAAACGCTCCCGATCACCAATGCTTATCACTTCATTATTTAAAAAAGAAGCATTAAAGCTAGAGTACCAGTTGAACGGCCCCCGGTCTACTACCGTAGCAGTAATACCCAGTTCGTAACCAGAGTTGACTACTTCTCCTAGATTACGGAATATACCTCCACCTCCGGCGTACAAAGGCAGTTGCTCTTGGATGAGCAAATCATAGGTGTTTTTCTTAAAGTAGTCAGCTACAATACCAATACGCCCGTTAAACATCTGTAAGTCTAACCCTATGTTGAGTTGTTCAGTGGTTTCCCAGGTAAGGTTCGCATTACCCGGATTACCAATAATGATTCCGGGGGTAAGTACTCCATTCTCAAAAGAAGTCCCGGCGCTTTGATTGTTCGTGTTAAAGCTAGTCACTGTACCAAACACATCAATACCCTGATTACCGGTAAGACCGTAGCTACCACGTAGCTTTAGGTCAGTAATAAAATCAGCTGTTCGCATAAACCCTTCCTCCGATACGCGCCAACCTAAGGCTACTGATGGGAAAGTACCGTAAACATTGTCACCGCGGAACTTCGACGAACCATCGGTACGCACTGTAGCAGTAAGCAGGTAGCGGTCCAGCAAGGTGTAGTTTATTCGGCCAATGTATGAGCGGATAGTTTGCTCCTCACGGTTAGCTTGGGAGGTAGTTCCTTCGGCCAGCGTAATATTATCAAACCCAAGGTCAGGAAATTGTAGTCCTACAGCATTAATTTGGAATTGATCCAACGAGCGTAGTTGGTGCTCTACTACCCCAGTAACGGTAAGTGAATGAATGTCATCAAACGTTCGCTGATAAGTCAACGAGTTGGTATTCTGCAGAAAGATATTCTCTGTGAGGCCTCGGTAGTTGCTCGGGTTATCGCTGATACTGCCCGCACTAAATCCTTTATAAGGATTACTAGAGTAGCTGGCACCAAAACTAACATCAGCGGTAAGCCCTTCAATAATTTCGTAAGCAAAGCCTCCGTTCGCTAGCAGCGTATTGTTGATGCTAATGTTATCATTAAGGGCCAGTTCAATAGGGTTACTTTTAATAGATGAAATGGGGTCATTGACTAAAAGTCCCCCATTCGCATCACGCAATGGGGTGGTTGGGGCCCAGGCCAACGTTCCTGCAACCGAACCGCTAATATTGTCAGCTCCGCTGGTATTATTATTTTCGCGGCGCACGAAGTTCATCTTCAGATTAGCAGTTAATTTACTCGTTATATTCGCCTTAATATTAGTCCGTAGTGCGTAACGCTTAAAGTCAGAGTTGATAATGACACCGTCTTGTTCTAAGTAGTTACCCGAAACAAAATAGCTAACTTTATCACCACCTCCTGAGTAGTCTACCTGATACTCTTGGCCCAGCCCGGCACGAAACAGTTCGTCTTGCCAATCAGTGCCACCGTTCTGTCGGAACTCACTGATCTGAGCATCGGTAAAGGGCAAGCCGGTACCCAAAGCACTGGCCCGTCGGTTGGCTACTTCAGCAAAGGAGGCAGCATCAAGCAGGTCCCAGGTGTCTAGTACCTGCGAAGAGGTAAAGCGGGTAGTAAGTGATAACTTAGGTTCTCCGGCGGTACCGGTTTTAGTGGTAATTAGCACTACGCCATTAGCTCCTCGGCTGCCGTAGACAGCGGTAGCCGAGGCATCCTTAAGTACCTGAATACTTTCAATATCAGCCGGATTTACATCTTGAAATTCAGCTCCTACAAAGCCATCCACTACGTACAGTGGCTCATTATCACCATTGATGGAATTGGCGCCTCGAATCCGGATAGATACGGCCCCACCGGGTGCTCCCGAGCTATTGGTTACGTTCACTCCCGGGGTACGCCCCTGCAAAATCTGGTCAAAACGCGTCACGGGTTGCGACTCAAAATCGCGCCGATCTACCGTAGCAATGGAACCGGTAATGTCTTTCTTTTCTTGGGTTCCGTAACCGACTACTACAATTTCTTCTAACGACTGTACATCTTCTAAAAGAGAGATATCAATATTGCTTCTGCCATTAACGGATACTTCTTGAGTGGTGTAGCCAATAGAAGAAAATATTAAAGAGGCATCATCGGCTACCGATATGCTGTAGTTTCCATCAATATCAGTGACCGTACCGTTGGTCGTGCCCTTTTCTAGCACATTTACGCCGGGTAACCCTTCACTATTATTAGGGTCAGTTACTTGTCCTGAAACTGAAAGTTGAGGAATGACTTCTACTTCTTCCTGAGCTTCTATATTACCACGCTTTCGGGCTACGGCAATGTTATTACCTACCTGCTTAAACTTCATACCCGTTTGGCGGGAAACATCTACTAAAATCTGATACAGCGTTTGGTCAGTGTAAGTACCGCTTACCTGACTGACTCTTCTTAAGTCAGCGGTATTGTATTCAAAGGTAAAATCTGAGAGGGCCTCAATTCTTTTAAATACCTCAGTAATCTGGCTGCTTTGCAGGCGTAGTGTAAGATGTACTTCTTTAACGCTTCGGATACTTTGGTTGGTTCTGTCGGTTGCCCCTAAAAGGCCTAAGGCGAGAATCTGGATCATGAAAGCCACTGTTAGCGATCTTATCCAGCGGGGTTGGAGTATTAGTTGTGATCTCATAAAGGTAATTTGTTAATGAAGAAATTAATTTTTGACCGAATTTGTCTGACTGGGTTAAGAACTGTTCATTTCCATAGTTGCGTTAGTGATAGGTTATAAATACTTGTTTTTGTTCAATCTCAAAGCTAAAATCCATGACGAAGGCCATAGACG
>NZ_JBARYM010000567.1:0-3555 GCF_049647865.1 Tunicatimonas sp.
GTCTTGCACAGCCTGGTGAATGTCGGTATAGGTCGTCGGAATTTTCCACTTACTGGCAAACTGCTTTGCCCGATCTTCTGAGCGGGAGTATACCGACTGTATTACTTCTCTTCCCCGGTGCTGATAAAGACTGGCTACGTAGAAATCGCCAATTAATCCGGTGCCGAGTAGGCAAATATGGTGCGTGTTGGTAGGCATAGATTAGGTCTGTTTATTGTTTGGGGTCAAGATAACCAAGATGGTTTAATGACCGTAAGCAATACTAACATCTATTTTTTAACTAACTAAATTTTTTAATCTATTATGGATATTACTAGCCAAGCTATTCCTAAAACCAAAAAATGGGTAGAACGTTTTGCCCGATTCGGGTACGCAGCTAAAGGAGCCATTTACGTAATTGTTGGAGTGTTATCTGCTATGGCTGCTTTTGGTGGCAGTGAGGGCCAGACTACCGGACGTTCCGGAGCTTTTAAGGAAATTGCCCAGCAACCTTTTGGACAAATTTTATTAGGTATAGTTGCTATCGGATTTATTGGTTACGCTGTTTGGAGGTTTATTCAAGCCATTCAGGATGCGGAAAACAAAGGAGATGATGCTTCCGGAATTGCTGTACGGATTGGTTACGCTTTGAGCGGAATGCTCTATGGATACTTTGCTTACTACGCTTTTCAGATGATTTCAGGCTCTGGCGGAAGTAGTAGTGGTGGTGGAAATAAGTTTATTGTGGGTAAGCTACTAGAACAACCGTTTGGACAGTTTTTGGTAGGTATCTTTGCGGCCCTGATTATAGCCAAAGGCATTTATCAAATTCATAAAGTTACTTCGGGTAGCTACATCAAAGGAATTAAAGATTCTCAAATGAATGATAAGCTTCAAACCACATACCGTAAGCTAGGTCAGTTCGGACTAATTGCCAGAGCGGTAGTATTCGGAGTTATCGGATTCTTTCTAGCCAAAGCTGCGTTTGCTGCCAGTGCCTCAAAAGCTAAAGGAACTGAAGGTGCGTTTGATTTTTTGGTAGCTGAAGGTGGACCTATTGTAATGGGTATTGTCGCTATCGGCTTAGCCTCTTACGGAGTTTTTGAATTCTTTAAGGCGAAGTACAAGCCGTTCCGTACAGATTAAAGGGTAAGGGTTTAGGGTTGAATGTTTAACAAGTAAAGCTTCCTATCTTGCACCGTTCACCGGGCTTCGGTTGTGGCAACCCTGCACCTTTCAACCCTCTACCCTCTTACCATTCTACGTTCTACCCTCTTAATGAATTCTCGAATCACTCTGCCACATATCAGCATTGGAACCTAGTGCATTTTTTAGTGGACCCGTAATTTCACTGAGCTCTTGTACGAGTTGATCCGATAACGATACTTGCATAGCTGCTACGTTATCTTTTACCTGCTGCGGATTTCTGGCGCCTACGATAATGCTTCCCATACCCGGTTGAGCTAAAAGCCAAGCCATGCTTAGGCGGGCCATTGGAATACCTTCTCGTTCAGCTATCTGCTTAATTTTCGCTATTGCTTCAAATGTCAACGTTTCCTGCCCCGCTTCGTTATGGCGAGCCTGCGAACGGTTTGAAGAGAAGTGACGAGAACGAGCCCGATCATCCGGGATCTCTTCGGGGTTACTAAATTTTCCCGCCAATAGTCCTTGCATAATAGAAGAATAGCTCAGTACCGGAATCTGATGTTTTTCACAAAGGGGTAAAATAGTAAACTCAATAGCTCGCCACAGCAAATTGTAGGGCAACTGATTGCTGGAAATTTCCTGAGTCACTTGCAGGGCTTCAGTGAGGTCTTGCTTACCGAAATTAGATACCCCAAAAGCTCGTATTTTTCCCTCCTGCTTCAGATCAACTAATGCGCGCATAGTTTCTTCTACCGGCACATCGGGGTTAGGCCAGTGCAGTTGCAGCAAATCCAAATGATCGGCTTTTAAGGCTTTAATTCTCGCTTCGCAGGCTTTCTTTACTGCTTCGTACTGAAAATTATCGGGGACAATCTTGGTAGCAATTACGATCTTATCGTATACATCACCAAGTGCCTGATGAATCATTCGTTCGGAGGCTCCATCACCGTAAGCCTGAGCCGTATCGAAAAAGGTGATACCTTGATCGTAAGCTTCGCGTAGGGCATCTAGTGAATCTTTTTCCTCTTGATGTCCCCAGTTGAAGCCTCCCACAATTGCCCAGGCCCCGAAGGTCATTCGGGTGATAGTAAGATCGCTGTGTGGTAAGGTGATTGTTTGCATATTATGGTTGTTATGTTCTCACTCAAGATAATAAAATTATCCCCTTCAATCGTCTCAATTTACTGAGTAAGGCTAAAAAGCGCACTTTTGGCAGCTTAGTCGAGTAAGTAAGTAAAGATAGAATTGATTAGACACAGTAAGCTTAAAATTTAGTTTGTGCGAGAAGCTGGAGTTCATAAATAAATCGCAAAATATCTAATTCGGTATATAGGACTTCGGCTTCGGTCCCGGCGGGAAACCGCTTCTAGCTTCCCTTGTTACATGGGCTTATCAAATAAAGGTTCGACTATCGATTACTTGCTAGGATAAAAAGGATGCTCTCTAATCTCGCCCGGTTCGTGGAATACCCAAGGGCGAAAGGCTTCCAGCGTTTCTTCCCAGTCTGCTAACGTCTTAGTCGGATAGTCAGCCGACCAGCCACCCTGCCGAAACGTTTCACTTACTCCTTGATCATTAATCGCTTCGCGCCATTGGTCGAGCTCAGCAAGCAGTGAATCTTTTAGCGACTGATGATTAGCATCGTCGGCCAGATTTTCTAGTTCGTAAGGATCGTTTTGCAAATCGTAGAGTTCAAACTCGGGTTTAGAATCCGCCATAAAGCGAGCTTGCTCGGGCGGCAACTCACCTTTTAAGTGCATCACGTTGAGCAAAGCTAGCACCGGATAGCTTCTCTCCTTATAGTTGTTATACTGACAGTATGCGCGCTCCGGCATCAGATTATGAATAAGTTTGTAGCGATCGGATCGAACAGCCCGCATGGCATCGTGGGTGCTGTCCATCTTATCGCGAGCGGCGAAAATGTGCTCCCGATTGTTAATTTCCGTCTCCATCAGGTTCTCCCCGTGCAGCGGATGGGAAGGCTTTGCCCCCGCTACATCCAAAATAGTTTTAGTAATATCAATGGTCATCACCATTGCATCCGATACCACTCCGGCTTCAATTTGATTTGGCCATCGGGCAATAATTGGTACTTGAATGCCGCCATCGTATAAAAACTGCTTACCCCGGGGCATACAACGTCCGTTATCTCCAATCAGAAATACTAAGGTATTCTTGGCTAAGCCTTCCGCCTCCAAGCGATCCAGCACCTCTCCTACTTGGCGGTCTACGTTTTGCATAGCTTCCAGTCCGTTGGCCCAATCTCGTTTAGCTAGATCGGTTTGTGGATAATACGGGGGCAGGCTAACGTCTTCAATCGCGATAGGATTGATAGTGTCGCGTTGCCATCGGCGGTGAGTTCCGGGAAAAGTAAGTTGAGCAAAAAATGGCTGACCTTCTTCCCGCTCAGCCCAATCTTCCCCCTGATAC
>NZ_JBARYM010000568.1:0-2799 GCF_049647865.1 Tunicatimonas sp.
CAATCATATTAGGATCGGTGCGGCGTAGTCCGGTAGCTTTGATCGGTTCGTGGGCATTTACCGCAACCTGATAGTCCGCAGCCTTAATCGCAGCGTTGTTATAGTGATTGACCATCCACTGCCCGTGGTGGTACTCCCCCTTCGGAATAATCGGTCCTACGTAACCCGACTTCACCGAATGAATGCCCAGCGACTGCATCAAGGCGTAGGCTGTATCCATCTGTTGATCGTAGGTGCGGGGAGCTGCCGAAGTTTCGTGGTGCATAATCAGTTCTACTCCTTTCTCTCTTCCGTAGCGAACTACTTCCTCAATATCGTAGTCGGGATAGGAAGTGATAAAGTCAAAGACTCCCTCCCGGTCTTCAAAGCCAATCCAGTGATCCCAACCGGTGTTCCAACCTTCTACTAGTAAACCTTTAATGCCGTTTTCGGAAGCAAAATCAATATAACGTTTAGCGTTTTCAGTAGTGGCGCCGTGCTTACTGCCGGTCACTTGCTCAGTGGTGTAGGTAGACATATCTTGGGTGCCTTCCATGTCCCAGGTAGAGATACCCAGGTGCATTTCCCACCAAATACCTACGTACTTCATCGGAGTAAACCAACTGATATCACCTAGTTTATTCGGTTCGTTTAAGTTAACGATCAACTTAGATTCAATCAGTCCGGCCGCATTATCACTAATCTGAATTGTGCGCCAGGGAGTGCTAAACGGCAATGCTCGTTTCACTTTATAGCCTAATCGGTCGGAGCCTACCAATCCGCTTTCCATCTGTAAGTTTTCCGGATCAATGCGCAGGGTCATTCCGGCGTAGTCTACCAAAGCCGCTTCATGAAAGCTTAAGTGCAGTCCATTAGCCGTACGCATGGTGATGGGCGTGTTCACTGCGTTTTCGGGGATGTAGGAAGAATTTAGATCGGGATGATCGCGTTTGGTAGTAGCGTCAATTTCGGTGAACGAACTGGTGTTGTACAAGTGCTCGTAGATATCCCAGTCTCCGGGTTGCCACCAACAGGTATGATCGCCGGTGAGCGCAAACCGGGTTTTTTCTTCCATAATGATCAAACTATCAACCCCATCCTGTTCAGGAAAGTGGTAACGAAAGGCTGCTCCGTCGTCATACGCCCGAAAGTAAATATCGAGTAGTCGGTTGGGAGCTTCTTTCTCCTGCAAGTGCACGATTAATTCATTATAGCGATTGCGTACCGAACGCTGTTCGCCCCAGGGCATGTCCCAGGTTTCATCCTTTGAACCAGTATCAGTACTGATAATTTCCAATCCACTACTCAGTACAGGTTGGTTTTGAAATTCAAAGCCTAACGTAGACGGCTGGATCACCGCAGTTTCCCCTCGCATAACGGAGTAGCTAGGAGTACCATCCTCCTGGAGAGCAAAGTCAATCGTGATATTTTCGGAAGGAGAGGGGACAGAGGTTACCATAGAATTTTCTGAGCTAGTGCAAGCAGTAAAAATTAGCAGAAGAAGAGCGAAAGAAAGGCGGCAAATCATAGAAAGCTGGTTATTGTAAACAATTCCTTAGGGTAATAATAATCATCGAGTCTTGCAAAGATAAGCACCTATTCGTTAGCATACGTTAGCGATTATCCAGAGCAATAGGCCGAGCCTGCACTCCTCGGCGAGTCATCTTCACTGGCTGAATAGTACCATCTTTATTAAACAGCAATCGATCAATACAGGTAACCCGATGGTCACGATCCTCATTAGGAATGGGGCGACGATGATAAATGATATACCAGTCGTCAGTGCCCGGTACCCGAAGTGCTGAATTATGACCTGCTCCGGTAGCCAATCCTGGTTCAGACGATAAAATAGTACCCATACGCTGGTACGGGCCGTCTACCTGATCGGCTATCGCGTAGGCTACCGTATACGTGCTATCCGTCCAATTACCTTCCGACCACATGAAGTAATACTGTTCGTTTCGCAGAAAAACGAAGGGGCCTTCTACGTAGCCTTCCGGGGTAATCTCCTTCACTATAGTGCTATCGCTCCAGGGTTCTAAAGCAGTAAAGTCTTCGTTAAGTTTCCCTAAGTTACAGTGACTCCAGCCACCGTAAAAAATATAATAAGTTCCGTCGGTGTCTTCGAACACAAACTGGTCGATGGGCTGAGCATCGTTGTAGAAATCTGCAATCAGGGGTTTGTTCAAATAGTCGCGGAAGGGCCCCGCCGGAGAGTCGGCTACTCCTACCCCAATACCCCCAAAGTGGTTAATATCGTTATTCTCATCCCAATTCGGACGACTGGGTCGCTGCACATCATTGGCCGCAAAAAATAAAAAATATTGCCCATCCTTTTCTATGGCAGCCGGAGCCCACATAGCTTGTCGCGCCCACTTCACCGCTGCCGTATCTATGATGCGAGAGTGCTTCGTCCAATTCACCAAATCGGGGGAAGAGAATGCATCCATGAATGTCTGCTCCTCAAAAGCAGCCGAATAGGTCGGATAAATCCAGTACGCACTGTCGAACACAATTCCTTCCGGGTCGGCGTACCACCCCTCAAAAACGGGATTACCCGCTCGGGCAATACTGTCGGCAGCAGATGTAGTATCGGTAGGGCTGCTAGTACATCCGATAGCAATGAATAATAAGAAAAAGTATCCGTAAGTTAATCGTTGCACGTAGTTAGTCTTTGCTTGGTTTAGGGTATAATTTCAGTACCGTACACAAAAATAAAGTAGGGTGAGGTTGGATTTTCAGAAAAGAGAAAAGATCGGCAATTTTGTAGCGACTAAACATACATAATTACCGATCTTAGAGATGATTTTCAAAGTGGGC
>NZ_JBARYM010000569.1:0-17549 GCF_049647865.1 Tunicatimonas sp.
TGCTTTTCGCTACTACGACAAAAACCGGCAGATTGGGGATAAAACTATGAAGGAACATCTGCGCTTTGCCATTGCTTACTGGCACAGTTTTGTCAATGAGAACAGTGATCCGTTTGGGGCAGGAACTCGCGACCTTCCGTGGGATAAGCACAGTGACCCCATGGATAATGCTAAGTCGAGATTGGAAGCGGCTTTTGAATTCTTTACGAAGATAAACGCTCCCTACTACTGCTTTCACGACCGGGATATTGCCCCCGAAGGAGACTCAGTTAGCCAGTCGGAGAAGAACTTGCAGGAAATCGTATCGCTGGCAAAAGAACATCAGCAGTCAACGGGTGTAAAATTACTCTGGGGAACCGCCAACTTATTCTCGCATCCGCGCTATATGAACGGTGCTTCTACTAATCCTGATTTTGCGGTGCTTTGTCACGGCGGAGCGCAGGTGAAAGCTGCATTAGATGCTACGGTGGAATTAGGCGGTGAGAACTACGTATTCTGGGGTGGTCGGGAAGGCTACGCAGCTCTCATCAACACCAATATGAAACGAGAACTGGACCATCTCGGTCAGTTTCTTCGCATGGCGCGCGACTACGGTCGTAAGATTGGCTTTAAAGGAAACTACCTCATTGAACCCAAACCCGCCGAACCCAGCAAGCATCAGTACGATTTTGACTCAGCCACGGTGATTGGCTTCCTCCATCAGCAAGGACTAGCCGATGACTTTAAAATTAACGTAGAGCAAAACCACGCGATCTTGGCGGGACATACCTTTGCTCATGATTTGCAGACAGCTTCTGACGCAGGTATGTTAGGTAGTGTGGATGCGAACCTGGGTGACAACCAAAACGGGTGGGATACCGACTATTTCCCAACTGATCTTTACGACTGTATCCACGCGATGATGGTGATTCTTCAGCAGGGGGGCATTGCTCCGGGCGGATTGAACTTCGATGCCAAGGTACGGCGCACCTCCAGCGACCTAGAAGATTTATTTATTGCTCACATCGTGGGGATGGATACCTTTGCTCGAGGCTTGCTCATTGCTCACGACATTCTGGAAAACTCTGATTTCGTAAAGATGAAGCAGGAGCGATACGCTTCTTACGACAATGGAAAAGGAGCTGAGTACGAACAAGGTAACTTGAGCCTAGAGGACTTGCGCGATTTAGCGGCCGAAAATGGTGAGCCACAACGGCGCAGTGGTAAAATCGAACTTTTCGAGATGCTTATTAATAACTATATTAAGTAAAGTGGTAGGTATGAGTGAGATTGGCCATCAGATGGTAAGAGAGAATTTATCACGATTTGTCGATCTCACCTCATCTGAATTTGAACGGTTTACTCAACACCTCGTCCATAAATCGCTAAAAAAGAAGGAGGTACTGCTACAAGAGGGAGCGGTGTGCCACGATGCATTTTTTATTTACCAAGGCTGCCTACGCTACTACTTCAACGTAGAAGGGGAAGATAAAACCGGACAGTTCTTCTTCGAAGGAGCCTGGTATACTGATTTTGAAAGTTATATTACCGGGCAGCCTTCTTCGGAGAATATTCAAGCGTTAGAAACTAGCGAACTGCTGCTGCTAAGCCGAAAATCACTACTACAACTCTTTAGCGAAATTCCTAAACTAGAACGCTTCGGTCGCCTCATTGCTGAAAATGCTTTTCTAGGGGTGAAGGCCCGTAATAATTCTTTTCTTAATCAAACACCCGAAGAACGATACCAAGCTTTATTAAAAGAGCGCCCCAAAGTAGTTCACCGGATTCCCCAACACTATATTGCTTCGTACTTAGGCATCAAACCGGAGTCGCTTAGCCGTATTCGTAAAAGAATGGCGGATAGCGATTAATTTCTTAACTCAAGTCAACGTTTTTTCCTGCCTCTAACCCACACCTTTGTAACGAAATTGATTATTCATCTAATATCGTTACATCATGAAGCATGTATTTATTTTTATTCTTTTAGGCCTGACTACGTACAGCTACAGTCAGGAGGTTTCTCACAAACTACCTGTATTTGGTAGCGTGAGTGTCGGCTACGGTAACACGTTTTTCTCTGGGACCCTATCGGAAAAAGAAGAACGTAATGACCAGCGAGGTTTTGGTCGCAACGATGGTATTACGTTAGCTACGTTTTACTACTGGTCGCCTGAATCGTGGCGGGGCTGGGGTGTTGGAACCGGCTTCAAAGCGTTTGTTGCTCGCCCTAACAATGGCGACAATCAGGAAACCTATACTTACAATTACTACCACGTAGGCGTCAGTGTGCGTAATTACTTAATCACCAAACGCTTTAACGAAGGGCTGTTTCTCATGGCTAACGCTGGCTGGGGACAAGGAACCGAGAAGTATAGCTTTGGCAATACGGATACCCACAAATTTCAGAATGCTTCGGGGATTACGGTGTTAGGCGGTATTGGCTACGCTATTCCACTAGGCGGCCAACGGAGTGCCTTAAATCTAGATTTATCTTACGAATACGCTAACCGCAACGCCGAAGTCACTAATAGCAATGGCACTGTAGATTACATCAACAGCCAAGTAAGCTTTAGTGTAGGCTTAGTATTTTAATTCATCCCAATATTAATCTATCATGAAAAATATAATAATCACGTTGGTGCTTATCATAGGAATAGGCCAGTATGCATCCGCTCAAGAACGCAAATCGGTAGTCTACGGTGAAGTAGGATTAGGATTCGGGCAAACTCTATTCTTTAACGACATTCAGCAGGAGTTACAGACAGCTCTAGGGGGGAGTTTTGACCCGGCTATTGGAAATAATCTAATGATGGGTTTCTACGTAGTCCCCGAACGGTGGAAGGGCTTAGGAATTGGCTCTCGTATTCATGGAACGTTCGGTACTCCGGTGAGTGGTGATGCCGGGGATGATTACGTATTTAACTACTATAATTTAGCATTGTCGCTGAAATACTACCCTTTTTCTCGGCAGTTCAATCAAGGGTTATACACCCGAGCGAGTGTAGGGTTCGGACAGATGACTACTAAGCGACTTAATGAACAAGCTCGGAGCTACTCGCATCAGTATGCGATTGGCAGTACGCTGAGTGGCAGTATAGGATACTCATTTCCTCTCAAAAAGTCAGCTATCAGCCTCGAGGGGCATTTTGAATACTCTGGTCGCAATGGCACCGTAGATACGCAGGGGGATGGTGTCCGCTTTACCAGCGGCCAGATTGGCGGAAATATTATTTTATCATTTTAAAATCACTGTACTATGAATACTTTATTGCATACCGTACTGGGAGCGTCTGGCGCGGTTGGTCGGGCCGTTGTTAATGACCTTACTCATCGGGGACTTCCAATGCGAGCAGTTAGCCGTACGACCATTTTACCGGGAGTAGAGAGCAAGCAAGCTGATTTGCTTAACTTATTTCAAACCAAAGATGCTATACAAGGCTCATCACACGTCTATTTATGTGTAGGGTTGCCATATTCAACGAAGGTATGGAAGCAGGAATTTCCCCGTATTATGAAAAACGTTATTGTAGCCTGTGAAGAAGCCAATGCGGTTCTAATCTTTCTGGATAATGCTTACATGTACGGCCCTTCCCCTTTAAAGACCCCAATAGATGAACAGCACCTTCAACAACCGGTAGCTAAGAAGGGATATATCCGTAAAGAAGTTGCCGATATCTTGCTACAGGCTATAGCTGATCAGCGAATACAAGCAGTAATTGGCCGGGCAGCTGAATTTTACGGGCCTTATGCCAAGAATAGTATGTTTTACATCAGTTTCTTAGAGCGGATGTTGCAGGGGAAAGCCCCTCAGGTATTGTGCAAGCCTAGCGTACAGCATATGTATGCCTACACTGAAGATATAGGCCGAGCCCTGGTAGCACTAGCGTTAGATACATCTACATATGGTTCGGTATGGCACTTACCGGTGGGCGCACCCGTAACAATTGAGGATATGACAGCAACGTTCAACGAAGTGCTTAATACCAACTTCAGCACTAGTTTTATGCCCTCGCTAGTACGTCACGGATTAAGTCCATTTATTTCACCCCTTCGCGAAGTAGGAGAAATGTTGTACCAGTTTGAAACGGATTACGTATTTTCGTTTGATAAATTTCAAAGAAAGTTTCCCGACTTCAAAGTGACTCTTTATAAAGAAGGGGTTAAGAAAATGGTAGATTCATTTCAAGAATAGTTAGTATAAGTTTCTGCCGTACTACCGAAGGAATTTAAAATGTTTTTCTAGAATAAACCTTTAACTAGCTATGCTGCCAGCTACAGAGGAGAAGTATATTCTTTTGAGCTTTCATATTACTTTTTTACAATAATCAGGTGTATAAAAATGTCACTTTGTAAATCTGTACCAATATGTGTACTGTACTGCAATAGCTCGAGCGTCTGACTTACTTTACTTCTTGCAGCAGATAAAGGAAAATTACTAAATTGTGCTAAAATTAAGGTCAGCTATAAAAAGAACTACTAACTAACCTATGAAAGATGTAGCCCTCGGCATTGATATTGGTGGAACAAACACCAAATTTGGTTTTGTAGACCGCGAAGGAAATATGTACGCAGAAACCTCTGTTTCCACTGTCGAAACTGCCCCTGGCGATGTAGAAGCCTATTTAAAGTACGTATACGAAGAAGTTGAGAAGCTTCGCGATACCATAGACGAAAAAATGAATATTGTTGGGTGTGGTATTGGTGCCCCCAATGGTAATTACTTTACCGGCACTATTGAGTACGCTCCTAACTTAACCTTCCAGGGCGTCGTCCCTATTCTGAAAATTTTTCAGCAGTACTACGATGTGCCAATGGTGCTAACCAATGATGCTAACGCTGCCGCCATCGGTGAAATGATTTATGGAGGGGCCAAGGGTATGAAAAATTTTGTAATGATTACTTTGGGTACCGGACTGGGGAGTGGGTTCGTCGCTAATGGAGAATTAATATACGGGAATGACGGCTTTGCTGGAGAAATGGGGCACTTAATGCATCGTCCTGGCGGTAGAACCTGTGGTCTAGGTCGTCAAGGTTGTCTGGAAGCTTATGTGTCAGCCACAGGTATTAAGCGAACGGTGTTTAAACTACTAGCTGATATGGTTGATGAGACTCCGCTGCGTGATGTCACCTACAACAACTTATCGGCCGCTATGATTACCGATTTGGCGTTGAAGGGTGATCCGGTTGCGCGTGCAGCATTCGACTACACTGCCGAACTACTAGGCCGCAGCCTATCTGATATAGTGGCTATTTTTAGCCCTGAAGCTATTTTTTTGCTGGGAGGTTTAGCGAAAGCTGGAGATACATTGTTTAAGCCGACCAAACAATATATGGAAGGGCATATGTTTGAGATTTTTAAAAATAAAGTGCCTATCCTTTCTTCAGCCCTAGAGGGCCGCAATGCTGCGGTACTGGGTTCCAGTGCTCTAGCCTGGAAAGAGATTAGTCCGGTGATAGATGTGTCGGCTCAGCCGTAAATCAATTATACATTTTCTAATACGATTCAGTTACTAAATTATCATTTTAACTGATAGATTTTGCCCTGTTTTTAAAATCTAATCAATCAGAGTTGGTATTCACCGAAAAAATTACGTACATTAATAAAAGAGAGCTGGTTACGCTTATAGCAACTACCTGTTTTCACTCATAAGGTTGTGTTCCGGCGAACATTACTATTCTTGCTCTAGCTTTTTGTCCCTGTCATTCTTTGTCTCGTGTTCTTCGTCGGCTCATTGGTTGTACATCCATATTCTTGAAATAAAAGTTTTCAAATAGATAACTTAAACTTTCACTGCTATGAAAACAACTGCATTTTTATTAACGCTTTTACTATTCTCGGTTACTACACTTCTTGCCCAGGAAACAGAAGAAGATGCAATACGACAAGTTATTGAAGGAGAAACAAATGCTTGGTTAGAACGAGACTATAACCAATGGGCCAAACATTGGGGGCATACTCCTTATGCTTACTTCAGTGTGACTATGAACGAATACATAGAGTTTGCTGACGGCTGGGACGAAATTAGCAGCCATATGGAACGGACAATGGAAGAAACCCCACCTGTAAATAGTGAAATGAACGTAGATCGAAGCGATTGGCACTACAAGATAACCGATAACTTAGCTTGGGCTCGCTTTAATCAAAGCACTAATAATGGAGTAATGCTAAAGGAGCAACGCGTGTTAGAAAAGATGGATGGTCAGTGGAAAATCATTAACATGACTACGGTAAATCCATCCTCCTATCCTGTTGAAGCTCGTAACCCTGAGCCTTAATTGGTATTGGTTGTTAAGAAATAACGGTTGGTAGTCGTTTTTTGAACTAATTTTTAGCAATTAACGAACTGCTGGCTACCGACCGTTTTCCTATTAGAAACTACTTATTCTCTAGCTTAATATGGCGGTAATATCCTCTTGAGTTAATCGCTTCACGAAGCTTTCCTCCGTAGAGATAAGATCAGTAGCTAATTTTACTTTACTACGCTGTAGGCGAAGAATTTTCTCTTCCACGGTGTTCCGGGTAATAAACTTGTAGGTAAACACTTGGTTCTTCTGGCCAATTCGGTGAGCTCGGTCAATAGCTTGGGCTTCTACGGCGGGGTTCCACCAAGGGTCAAGGATGAATACGTAATCAGCTTTCGTTAAATTCAGCCCGACCCCACCCGCTCGTAGTGAAATCAGAAACAGATTTAAGGAAGCATCGTGCTGAAAACGCTCTACTTGCTCTTTGCGGTTTTTAGTACTTCCATCTAGGTAGGCAAATGGATAATTTAGTTCGGTTAGGTGTTTCTTTAGCAGGGTCAAATGCTTTACAAACTGACTAAAAATAAGGATTTTATGCCCTTCACTCAAGGTACTAATAATCATATGGAGCATGTCTTCCATCTTACCCGAATCATGCTCGTAGTTTTCATCCACCATTTTAGGGTGGTTGGCAATCTGCCGTAGCTTGGTTAAGCCCTGCAGCAGTAGTAGCTGCGATTTCTTAACTCCTTCGTTTTCAATCAGGTTAAGAATTTCATTGCGGTAAAACGATTTGGCTTCTTCGTAGCAGGCTTCTTGCTCATTGGTCATAGTACAGTACTTCACGTTCTCCACCTTCTCTGGTAACTCAGTAGCTACTTGCCACTTTTGCCGCCGAAGGATAAACGGTTTAATAATACTATACAGTTTAGAAGTTTTATTTAGGTCGCCTTTCTTCTCAATAGGAACGACAAACTCTTTTCGGAAAAACGACTGGCTTCCTAACAAGCCCGGATTAATGAAAGTCATCTGCGACCAAAGGTCCATGGTGCTATTTTCCAGCGGCGTACCCGTTAGAATTAGACGGTGTTTTGCGTTAAATTCACGAACTGCTTGTGCTATGTTAGAATCAGGATTCTTAATGGCTTGCGACTCGTCTAGAATTACGTAGTGGAAATAGTAGTCTTTTAAAATGTCAATATCTATGCGAGCAATACCGTAGGATGTTAGCACCAAATCGTAGTCAGCAAATTGCGCCACATTTTTGTCGCGGTGCGTTCCGGTGTAGGTAAATACTTTCAAGTTAGGGGTAAATTTGGCGGCTTCCATTTCCCAATTATAAATCAGCGAAGTGGGCATAACCAACAACGAGGTATTCATGGCTTGCTGTTGCTCCTCATGTAACTCTTTTTGCCGTTGCAGCAAAGCCAGTGTTTGCACTGTTTTCCCCAGTCCCATATCATCAGCCAGGCAGCCACCAAAGTGGTACTGGTTTAGAAAATGCATCCAGTTATAACCAGCTTGCTGATAGGGCCGTAGCGTACCCTCAAAGTGCTCCGGTAGCTGATAATCTTCAATTTTTTCGAATTGTCGCAAACGATCTAGCTTGCGGTCCATAGTCACTTTAGCCAAGTTGCCGTTTTGTAAGTCCTGCACCAACGCTAAGTGATACTTTTTTAAACGCACATTACCTTCAGCCGCTTTCGGCGATTCAGTAAAAGCAAACAGCTCCGAATATTCGGTAAACCACACTTTAGGAATTATAGCTACTTCGCCGTTGGGTAATGCTACTTCCCGTTTCTTAGCCAAAATGAGCGAGCGAACTTCAGCAAAAGGAATCTCATAGTCACCAAACTTGATGATGGCGTGAATATCAAACCAATCAATATTTTCGCGCACCTCTACTTTAATCGTTGACTCACCCAAAAAGTATTTCTTCTCGCCTACCACTTGCTGACTCAGCGTGATACCAGCTTCTTGCAGCTCTTTTCTATGCTGATTGATCCAGTCAATTGCTGTATTGCGGTCAAGTGTGCTTTTACGACCCTTTAGCGGAAGAGAGTGTTCTTGTAAAAATGTAAGCACTTCCTTCTCGGCGTAGCGGTTGCGGATAATTCGGCGAAACGTATACTGATCACTGCTTTCATCTTTATTAACTATTACACTTACTTTTTCAGCATTCGCCTGAAATTGGTGGGTGCCGTACTGAAAGGCTAATTTAAACCCGATGTAACTAGTTACACTACCTTTAGCAAGGGCAACCGTACTGCCGCTAAGCTTGCTATTGGATTCTTCGGCTGGGGGAGTTTGGGTTTCGTAAAAAGACAGAATCGGCTTGGGGCGATGCCGCTCCGTTAGGATCTCGAAGCCCTTGGCGTAAACATCAAACGATGAAACCAGTGGAGCTACAAATTTGCGATAGTAGGAGTCTTCTACTTTTCTCGGAATAACGATGAATTTTTTGTTGAGAAAAGGCTGAATCTTGTTACCATCTACTTCTTTTTCAAAAGTGTACAAGCGATTTTCCAGTACCATCCAGGCGGGCTGATTACAAACGATGTAGGCATTCTTGTACTGGAAATCTACTTTTGCATCATCGTACTTAATGGTGGGAAAGTAGTGAGTATTGTCTTCATTACGTCGGAAGTGGAAAAGTACCGTAGCCTTTTCGGGTAGCACCTCAATTCTTTGGCCTACTGGTTCGCCATCCTTACTCATTTCAAACAATCGTCTCCCCTGAAGTAAGGGGAGTATTTGGGCACGAATATCTTCCAGATACGCTGCAATCTCCACCTTTAAGGCTTGATTTTTCTCACTATCGCTCAAATACACCTTAAAAAAGAACTCATGAGGCTTTACTCGCTTTTTATGGAATTTTTTGATAATGACCTCCTGCTGCATGGAGTCCATCAGCTGAATTAACTCATAGTCCTGCTCATCAAGATCTTTAGAAAACTCACGAGCATTTTTGTGCGATATATTCTGATGCTCAAAAGTAAACTCTTGCTTCTCATTCAGTTGCACAGCAAACGACTCAAACAAGTAGCCTAAGTATTCATGATTAAAAAGCGAATAAATTACTTTAAATGGCCGATCGGGCGAGACTTTCATAGGAAGGTTAGCAGTTGATAGTTAAGGTTGTTGCAAACAAGCTAACCCACAATTTAGGTAAAATAATTACTTTACAAAAAATCTTTCACATCGGTGCGCGATGCAATAAGGGCGGGGCGGTAAGAAGCTAAAAAGGTGATAAGGGAAATACTAAGAGCGGTAAACAAAAAGTCAGATAGCTCCATCTTCACTGGGTAGGCATCGACAATAGCGGTTTGCATTCCCATAGATACAATTCCAAAAGTCTGTTGGGCCCAGCAGATAATCACTGCTCCCAGTAAGCCACTACCGGCTCCAAGTAGTGCAATAATGACCCCCTCGAGTAAAAATATAGACTTCACCGTGCGTTGCTGGGCTCCCATGGCAAAGAGCATTGCAATATCTTTTCGCTTATCAATAGCCAGCATAGACAGCGAAAAGAAGATATTAAAAGAAGCGATTGCCAAAATAAATGAGAAGGTAACGTACACAAACAATTTTTCCCACTTCACAGCGCGCAACAGGCTAGCGTGTTGTTCATCGCTGTTCAGCACCTGGTAATCTTCCGAAGAAAGTAAATCCTCGAGCTGACTTTCAACCCGATTTACGGAAACATCATTATTTGTTTTAATTTCCAGTGCGGTGCGCTCTTCACCGTAATCGAATAACTGCTGAGCAAACTGAAGAGGTACAATCACATAGCTGGCATCGTACTCTTTTTCATTAGCAAAAACACCGCCCGGCATAATATTTTTCTGCTTGAAGTAGCGGTTCATCGGATCGGGGTTAAAACCACTGCTACTGGCAGTTTGCCGAGGGGTGAGCAGCTGCATGGCATAAAACTCGTTGGAGGGAGCAATAGATAAGGTATACTGCACCCCCTGGCCCATAATGGCGTAATTAATATCGTCTTTCTTCAACTCTAGGTTACCATGAATCAAGGCTTGGCTGAGTCGCTGCTGTTGCAAAAAATTATCGCTTACACCCTTGAGTTTAACTATCATTTGAGCATCCTGATAACGCGCCATTGCATTATCTTCAATTACCTGCGTAACCACATCTACTCCCTTTACCTGCTGAATTACTTTTAATAGTGAGTCAGTAGCCAGAAATGTCTTTCCTCGTACGGGTACAATCTTAATCTCAGGGTCAAAGGTACTTTTTGATTCTTTAATCAAGTCTTCTAACCCATTAAATACTGAAAGCACTATAATCAGAGCCATAGTCCCCACCGCTACTCCAATCATAGAGATGTTGGAGATAATCTGAATAAAGTTTTTTTTGTTCTTTGATCGGAAATACCGGCGAGCTACCAGAAAAGGAACGTTCATACCTTAATGATGAATAGTTTAATAGGCAAACAGTTTTTGATAGCATTCATTAATCACCAATTATTATTCATGATTCATCGTCTTTTTCAGCTGGAGGAATGTCTAGCTCAGAAATAATTTTATCCATGCGGGCAGCATAGTCGGCACTATCGTCTAAGAAAAAGTTTAGCTCGGGTACTACTCGAACCACTTTACCAATCCGGTTACCAAGCAGACGGCGTATTTCGCCCTTTCGGTATTGGATGGTATCCATCAGTTGCTCCTTCCGTTTGCTCAGCATAAAGCTGAGGTAGATTTTAGCCACTCCCAGGTCAGGACTTACCTGTACCCGCGACACCGTTACGAAATCAGTCGTTCCTAAAATGGATGAGCCATTGCGCTGAAATATCTCACTTAGCTCTTTTTGTAGTAGCGACGAAGACTGTCGCTGTCGTTTGCTTTCTTTCATATCGTTTTCCTGTCTTTAGTAACATTAAAATTCGGCACGTGCTTCATCTATTCTCTAATGATCCGAATACAGTAGAAACTCAGTTTCGCTATTGTTTGGTTTTACCTTTCCTGCCTGCCGTAGTCCAATTCTGGTCAGTAAAGCTCTTGACTTGCTATTGGTATCGGTGGTAATTGCTAAAAT
Organism: Tunicatimonas sp.; assembly: GCF_049647865.1. Lineage (NCBI taxonomy): Bacteria > Pseudomonadati > Bacteroidota > Cytophagia > Cytophagales > Catalimonadaceae > Tunicatimonas > Tunicatimonas sp. Next base: position 11,275 of record NZ_JBARYM010000569.1, read on the forward strand.
AGGGTTTAATTTCAATACAGTTCTACCGTAGTTCATTAGTGCTTGGGCTGCCTCCAATGTATATCCTTGCCCTTCATATTCGGGAAGAATGGCAAACCCAATATCAGCACTTTTTAGATAACTGCGCTTGATAAACCCACAAACGCCAATAGGGACGCTACCGTCTTTACGCACCATTTTGAATAAGCCATGACCAAATTCTTGATAAGAACCGATAAAATTATCCTCAATGTAACTTTGAGCATCTTCTTCTGATCGTATTCCTCTATCACCAATGTACTTAAGCCAAGTAGGACTATTCAGTAGTCTATAGAAAAAACTAGCATCATCTGTACTAGCTTGCTCAATTACCAGCCGATCCGTTTCTAATATTCTCATAACCCTGCTGGTGCTAATAGACAAACATACTATCGTTACAACTTAATTCACATAAATCTAGGTAAAAAAGTACACAACATTGCGGATGCCGAGGTGGATTGTTTTTTTTGTATTTGTATCGTGCTTACTTTCGGCTTCTTAAACAAACCGTATTGCTTACCTTTTTTCGTGTTAACGATCCGTACCGGATTCCTCTGCTATTCGTGTTACTGCTGCTGGTGCGGTTACCCATATTTTTAAGTGATGATTATCTTACGCTTCCCGAACTTAATTGGATGTTAGTAGGAGAAAATCTGGCGGAGGGCGATCAACTCTACACGCAACTGTGGGAGAATATCGGACCGCTCTCAGCGCTGGTCTACCATTTGGTTGATTTGGTGTTTTCGCGTAGCCAAGTGGCCTACGTAATTTTGGCAGCGTTGCTCATTACGTACCAGTGCCTAATTTTCAATGATTTCTTGCTCAATAAAAAAGCTTTTCACGAAAACACCTACGTTCCAGCATTAATTTACGCGCTCATTACCTGTCTTTCGTTTGATTTTTACACGCTCTCCCCAGTACTTCTTTCGCTTACTTGGGTACTATTGGCTTTGCGTAACATTTTTTACCGTATTGAAAGTCAGTCGCGCGATGTACGCATTCTGAGTACCGGTATTTTCATTGGATTAGCGGCACTTTGTTATCTGCCCAGTGTGATCTATTTGGTTTCTTCACTGCTGGCTTATTTGTTTTTTGCTAACCTATCGCTACGTCGTTTTTTTATGCTACTCTACGGTTTTGCCTTACCGCTACTGGTGGCATTTACCTATTTCTACTTATTTGAGGCATCAAGTGGCTTCGTTCAGCAGTACTTACTTTCGTTTCGTACTATTGAACGCAATCCCTACGTTGGCGATTGGCGATTGCTCATTATCGGTATTATTCCCCTAATTTTCCTTCTTGTCTCGGTTTACCGATTAGGCCAGTACAAGCGGTATACTAATCAGCAAAGTAAGCTACAAGGAATTATGGGTATAAAGATAGCGGCTGCGCTAGCAACATTACTACTGGTGCGCCAACTGGCCCCGTACCATCTTTTATACTTTGTGCCTCCGGTTGCCTTTTTCATTACTCACTTCCTACTCGTTATTCGCCGTATACTTATTGCTGAGCTAATTACCGCTGGATTGGCATTTCTGCTAATTTTTAATGGTTATGCTTTACTATTTAATTTCTTTTCTCTTCAGGAGATTACCCATAGCGATCAGCTAATGGTACAATCGACGGATTACGATGACTTAGTAGTAGAGAAAAAGGTGCTAATGCTTGGGAGGCAAATGAGTATATACCAAAAAGCGCATTTGGCTACTCCTTACCTAAACTGGTCATTGGCTTCGAGGCAGCTAACTAATTTAGATGATTTTAAAAATGTATCGTTTGTGTACGATGCGTTCCAAAACGATATGCCCGAACTCATTATTGACGAATCCGGATTAATGCCTCGTGTTTTTGAAAGAATACCTGCTATAGCCAAGGCTTACCAAAAGATGCCTAGTCAACCGGTCTATCGTAAAGTTGATACAAGCGAGCCGTAACTTCTATTAATCGTCCAAAGCTTCGTCCGCTTTCTTCCTGCGGAGCACCCACTTAGAGATTAAAATACTAGCCTGATACAATAAGAGAAGCGGAAAAGTAACTAGTAGTTGTGTTACCGGGTCGGGGGGAGTTACCAGTGCCGAAATAATCAGGATCACAACAATAGCGTGGCGGCGGTAAGTAATTAGGGTTAAAGGAGTAATAATTCCTGCCTTGCTCAGAAAATACACCACAATGGGGAGCTGAAACAGTAAACCGCAGGCCAACACCAAAGTAATTAGAATACCAACGTAGGAAGTAATATCAAACTCATTAAGTATACTAGGATCTACTTGATAGTTACCCAGAAAGTTAACCGAAATTGGAGTCACTACGAAGTAACCGAACAGTACGCCTATTAAAAAAAGCGCGCTTACGAAGAATACTGCTCCTCGGCTTAGTTTGCGCTCGGTATCGTATAGCCCGGGGCTAATGAAACGCCATATTTCAAAAAATACGTAAGGAAAAGAAGCAATCAGGCCAATAACTGCCGAGGAGTAGATGTGCATGGTAAACTGTCCGGTCATTTTCCGGCTCTGAATAATGAACGGCATTTCTGTCAGGCAAAAAGCATCGGAACCCACCAAATTTCCAATTTTACAAAACTGGCGGAAGGTCCAGAAATCTACTTGAGTCGGTCCTAAAATTAGTACTCCCCACACAAATTCCTTAGCCGCGAAGGCCGCTACGGCAAAAACCATAATCGCGGCCATGGAACGGATAATGTGCCACCGTAGCTCTTCCAAATGATCCAGAAAGGACATTTGCTTCTCCTCAACAGGGGGAGCGGTGTATTTCTCGACGATTTTATCTTTCTGGGAGCTCAGCCCATTCTCCTTAGGTCCTAACTGATTTCCGGTTTGCTCTTCCACGCTCGTTTATAACTTCTCCAAACTACTGTATAAAGGAAACTCAGCCATCATTTGGTTCACCGATTGCCGTATTTGATGAAGTTGATTCTCATCGTCCCGATGCGTGATCACTTCATCAATCAGTTCAACAATACGCTTCATTTCTACTTCGCCCATCCCTCGGGTAGTTACCGCTGCGCTTCCTACTCGAATACCCGAAGTTACAAACGGAGACTTATCATCGAAGGGAACCATATTTTTATTCACCGTGATATCGGCTTCACCTAATGCTTTTTCAGCTACTTTTCCTGTAATATTCTTAGAGCGTAGATCGATGAGCATTTCATGGTTATCGGTTCCTCCCGAAATAACGTAGTAGCCCCGATCCATAAATTCCTGAGCCATCACTTGAGCATTAACAATTACTTGCTGAGTGTAGGTGAGAAACTCATCCGATAAGGCCTCTTTGAAGGCAATTGCTTTCGCGGCAATTACGTGTTCTAGTGGCCCACCCTGGGTTCCTGGAAATACTCCCATATCTACTAAAGCCGACATCGGACGTATTGAGCCTTTAGCAGTGGTTATGCCAAATGGATTATCAAAATCTTGCCCCATCATAATCAGGCCGCCTCTCGGACCGCGCAGAGTTTTGTGGGTAGTGGTGGTTACAAAGTGACAGTGCGGTAGTGGGTCGTTTAGCAAACCTTTAGCAATTAGTGCCGAAGGATGCGAGATGTCAGCTAATAACAGCGCGTTCACGCTATCGGCAATTGCTCGCAGCCGCTTGTAATCCCAATCACGACTGTAGGCCGAAGCTCCGCAGATAAGTAGTTTAGGCCGCTCTTGCTGCGCAGTGGCTTCTACTTTGTCGTAATCAATGTACCCAGCTGGTACATTACCATCTTCTTTTTCTACTCCGTAGAATGAGGGTTGATAAAGCTTACCCGAAAAATTAACCGGTGAGCCGTGGGTCAGGTGTCCACCGTGTGATAGGTCAAACCCTAATATTTTATCACCGGGCTGTAATACCGCTAACATTACTGCAGCGTTAGCTTGCGCTCCCGAATGAGGTTGTACGTTTGCCCAAGTAGCGCCAAATAATTCTTTAGCCCGATCAATGGCCAATTGCTCCACTTTATCTACTATTTCACACCCCCCATAGTAGCGTTTGCCGGGCAAGCCTTCGGCGTATTTATTGGTGAGTACGCTACCCATTGCTTCCATCACTTGGGGTGAGGTAAAATTTTCGGAGGCAATTAGTTCAATACCCCGTTCTTGGCGTTCTAGCTCTTGCTGAATAAGTGTAAATACTTCGTAATCCCGTTGCATAGCGAATAGTAATAAATAGTGTCAAAAGTACTCGAAGTCCTCGACAATCACAATGGAGCAAACATATTCCTAGGCCGATAAAATTCCCGTTTTAGGAATCGTTCCTGTTCTGGGATAGATTTTCTGATTTGTTCATAAAAGCATAACTGAACATCTTCTGCCTCATAATCAGATGCAGGAATCGTAACGCTCTGATTATGAGCGCAATATGGTAAATATTAGAATATTTGTTGATACAACATATGGTATTTAAGCGAGAAATAGATTTTCAGAATAGATTTTGCCTTCTGTTATAATACAATTAAATAGTACATTATTTTGAAAACACGTAATAATATTTTTGACCAAATAAGAGCTTTAACCAAAGACATACTTAAAATAAGTGAGCTGTCTGATCAGAATACTATAATGGCTAAGCACATACTAGACAGGTATGATTCACTGGCAATGAATAATTCACTTATCTCACGCAATGCTTAACTATCCTCTCCTCACTCAAGAGGGACTATTACAGTGCAAGGCACATTTGTCGTTTATGTATTGTAGTTATAAACATTTTTATGGATTCTTCCCTCACGGCAAAAGTTAAATCCAATTGTATATAAAAAGTAAATTTTTAAAGTACACTACTGAGTGATCAGCTAGTCGACCTATGATTAATTAACAGCTTTTTCCGCAAAATTTTTTCTAATTTACCGATTCCAATTCATCTGAACTATGGAATCAGCCAAACTAGACGAATATCGCCAGCGTATTGACCATCTCGACGACCAACTTTTAATCTTACTTAATGAGCGAATGGAAGTGGTTAAGCAAGTTGGCGAACTTAAGCGCACTACCAATAGTATTATATACCGCCCTGAGCGAGAGAAAGCTATTCTAGACCGCCTTAAAGGTAAAAGCAAGGGCTTGTTGCCCGATGCCGCCGTTGATGCCATCTTTCTGGAAATATTTGCCGTAAGCCGTAATATTGAACTACCCGAGCGGATTGCTTATTTAGGACCCAGTGGTAGCTTTACCCATCAGGCGGCTGAAAGCCGTTTTGGAGCGATGAGCGAATACCTGCCAGTGAGTAGTATCCGAGCGGTATTTAAATCGGTAGCAGCCGAAGTAACTAGATTCGGAGTAATACCGGTAGAGAATAATCAACAGGGTTTGGTGCCCGAAACAGCTGACTGTTTAGCTGAATACGATATTCATATTGTGGCTGAATTACCAAGGGATGTGCACTTTGCCTTTGTAAGCCAAGCCGATCACTTATCAAAAGTTCGAAAGATTTATTCTAAGGATATCGCCTTTCGGCAGTGTAGAAAATTCATTGACGAGGTGATTAACGATAGTACCGTAGAGCTTATTCCGGTAGAATCTACCTCTCAAGCAGCTCGACTAGCAGTTCGCGAGCCGGATAGTGCCGCCATTTGCTCCCGTATTGCAGCTCAAGAATATCAAGTTCCTATCTTATTCGAAAACGTAGAGACTTCGGGCGATAATCAGACTCGTTTCTTTATTATTAGTAAGTCATTCACCAATCAATCCAGTGGGGCAGACAAAACGTCGGTGCTGGTAAAACTACCGCACTCCGACGAACCGGGAATTCTAGCCAATTTTTTACAGGCTTTTAATAAAGAAGGTATCAACCTAACTAAAATTGAGAGTCGCCCGGCTAAGCAGGGAAAAACGTTTACCTATTGGTTTTTTATCGATTTTGAAGGCCATTGGAACGACGAAAACATTCAGCACATTGTGCAGCAATACAGTCGAGAGATAAAGTGGCTGGGTAGCTACGTAAGGCTGGTCTAGTAGCGTATTGGCCCAAATAGCGTGAATAACGCGAGTTAATTAGCGGAATTAACGCTAATTCTGCTAATTAATACTGTGGTTTTATAAAGACTTGGTTAGACATCTATCAAAATGCTTCGTATCGCTGTATCAATCAAGAGAATTTTATTCATTTGTGAACGAAGAAATTGAGCTGTAAGTAGCCGAGGAAGAACATTTGAATTGGCTTTGCTGTTGAAAAGTAAACCTTCTTAAGCATGAATAAAAGCAATAGCAAGATAGGTGTACTACTAGTTAATCTTGGTACACCTGACAGTCCGAAAA
>NZ_JBARYM010000570.1:0-8524 GCF_049647865.1 Tunicatimonas sp.
CTGGATGAGCTTGCTCGTCAAGTGGGAGCAGCTGACCTTAAGTTTGATGATATCAAGGTAATGGTTCGCCCTAAGTCTAATGTGGTTGCTGCGGGAACAACGTACGAAGCTGATTTATTTATTGCAGCTTCTTCTAGTGCGGCAGCTCCTAAGATGCTAGTGAATGGAAAGCCGGTTCCGGTAGAAGGCGGTATGGGAAAAATTAAATTTCCAGCCAGCGCCAGTAAGTATGACAAAGACAATCGGGCGGAGCAGAAGTTTAAGGCTACTATTCAGATTGATCAGGGTGCAAACTCAGAAACGTACGAAGAAACGTTCTCATATTTTGTAACCAAGCCGGTTATTCAAATACAGTCGCAAGCAATGCAGGCACTGTATCTGAATTGCGCGAATGATTTACAAGTAAACGTACCGGCTCTAGGGTCTACCTATAAGCCTTCGTTTACGGCTAGTGGCGGAACGGCTATTGCCGGAGCTAAAACCGGTCAAGTAACAGTTATTCCTAAGGCAGCGAAGGTTAGTCTATCTGTTAGTAGTAATGGATATAAGATTGGTACGGAATCTTTCCGGGTGAAGCCAATTCCTAAGCCAACTATTGAGGTGCTAGGACCGGGTAATAAGCCCGTGAATTTAAAGCAGGGCGAAGCCGCTAATCGTTTACGCAGTATTACTTTAAAGGCAATGCCTGATGCGGATTTTGCCAGTGTATTACCGAAGGAAGCTCGCTACCGAGTAGTAGACGCTGAGATTTTCTTAGCACGAGGAAGTCGTCCTATAGGTAAAGCTAAATACAATGCTAGTAACGGAACAGCGAGTCTTAACGGCATCATCAGCAAGGCTAAAGCAGGCGACCGTATTGTAGTGGATGTGAAAAAAGTACAGCGTATGAACTCGCGCAATGAGCGGGAAGATGTACGATTGGGCTCATCAGCCTCCACGATTACTGTTCCTATTAAGTAGAAACAGACTAAACAATAGTAGACCAGATTAAAACTGGTCTACTTCATTAAAAACAGGTGTTATGAAGAGTATTAATCAAATTGTAAAACAGTTCACCGGAGCGGCGATTGTTGCACTATGTGCGACTGGTGTATCGCACGGTCAGGCGAACGATGGTTACAACCAGGAAGGCTTCAATGATAATTCCATTAGGCCTATTCACACTTCCGATCAGCTATATCGGACTCGGGTGTGGCGACGGATGGACCTAAAAGAAAAGCAAAACAAGCCATTTTTCTCGGAAAATCGTTGGATGACTCGGGTTATTGTTGAGTCGGTGATGAATGGAACGTTGTATCCTTACATCAACGATTCAGTATCAACTCGGATGTCTAAGGAACAGTTTATTGAAAATATGACTATTCCGATGGATGGTCCCGCGCTAAGCGAAGAAGAAATTGCGATGGGTTTTGGTCAAGAAGAATCTGCTGACGATGGTTGGGGCGATAGTGGTAGTAGTAGTGACGACGGCTGGGGTGATACTAGCTCAGGTGAAGGAGCTGAAGGAACTGATTTAGGTTCATCAGAAGCAACAGCATCGCAGACCGAGAGTTACTTATTTGCTCCTAAAGATGTATCTATCGTTGAGATAGTAGAGGACGTTATCTTTGATAAAGAACGAGGTCGTCAGTATTATGATGTGCAAGCGGTTACATTGATTCTACCGCCCGAAAACTTTCCAAATACTGGATTGTTAAAAGAAGTCGCCTCTTTCCGATACAAAGATCTGCTTCGAGTATTTAAGGAGAATCCAGAAATTGCAGTTTGGGTTAACCCGCGCAATAGTGCTAGGAACCTTAATTTAGAGTATGCTTTTGACTTACGTTTATTCAACGCGCACATTGTGAAGTACTCTAATCCGGATGATGAGCGGATTGTAGATATGACAGAGGGGAACAAGCGGCAGGCTTTACTAAAGTCGTTAGAGTACGAATATGATATGCTAGAGCGCGAACACGAACTTTGGGAATATTAATTACTTTCCATAACACAAATGTTTTTTAGAAAAGGAGTCTTCGGACTCCTTTTTTATTGGCTTAAAGCTTCTTTTAAAGTTTTTGCTTTAGAAGCTCCTACCAATTTCGCTAAGTCTTCCTCCGAGGTTGCTCGAATATTTTTTACTGACTTAAAGTTTTTCAGCAGTGAGAGCGCTGTCTTCCGACCAATACCTTTAATATCTTCCAGTTCGCTACGCAGCGCGGCATTTGATCGTTTTTTCCGATGAAATGTAATAGCAAAACGGTGGGCCTCGTCGCGTACTCGCTGAATCAGCTTGAGCGATTCTGACTTTTTATCAATATGCAAGGGGTACGGGTCACCCGGGGTGTAAATTTCTTCTAACCGTTTGGCAATGCCAATAATGGGAATGTCACCGTAAACTCCCACATCTTTAAGTGCTTGACAAGCTGCTTTAAGCTGACCTTTGCCACCATCAACCACAATAAGATTCGGAAACTCAAGGTCTTCCTCCAGCAGGCGTTTATATCGGCGAAACACAATCTCATACATAGAAGCAAAATCATCTGAGCCAACTACCGTTTTGATATTGAACTTACGGTAGTCTTTTTTAGAAGGTTTGCCATTTTTAAAGCACACCATTGAGGCTACTGGATTAGAGCCTTGCAAATTAGAGTTATCAAAACACTCAATATGCATCGGTGGCTGCTTGAGCCGTAGATCTTCCTGAAGTTTTAGCACTACCCGACTAACTCGCTGCTGGTATTCTTGTACCCGATTAACTCGTTCGCGCTTATAATAAAGTGCATTCTTGATGGACAGATCAACGAGTTTACGTTTATCGCCAATTTTGGGTATAGTTATCGTAACTCCATTCAAAGCAATGGGAACTTCAATGTTAGACAAAACCTCTTTGGTTGCACTTAAGTAACGTTCCCGAAGTTCTACCATCATCAAAGCCAAAATATCTTCATTACTTTCATCTAGCTTCTTCTTTACCTCAATCGTTTTGGTTAGAATTATAGAGCCTTTATTAGCCTTCAGATAGTTGATGTACGCAATCTGGTCATCCGAAACAATGGTAAATACATCGGTATCGCCCAGATGAGTATTAACTACAATGGATTTGGCTTGGTACTTTGTTAGTAGCGAAAGTTTCTCCTTAAATTGCTGGGCTTCTTCAAACTCAAGATTTTCCGCAGTCTGCTGCATCTTCTCTTTAAAGTAGGTGCGGGCTATACTCATATTGCCCTTCAAAATATTAGTGGCCTGCTGAATATCTTGGTTATAATTAGCTTCCGCCTGTAAACCTTCGCAGGGACCAAGGCAATTGCCGATGTGATATTCCAGACAGACCTTGTACTTTTTGGATTTAATATTCTCCTCGGACAGATCGTAGCGGCAAGTGCGGAGCGTATACAGGTTGCGAAGTAGATCTAATATATTATTCATTGCCTTCACACTGGCAAAGGGACCAAAATATGTGCCTGCATCAGGAATGCGCTGGCGAGTAGGAATTATGCGAGGAAACCGCTCATTGGTCAGTAAAATAAATGGATAGCTTTTATCATCTTTTAGTAAGATATTATACTTCGGCTGATTCTTTTTTATCAGGCTGTTTTCCAACAGTAGTGCATCGAATTCCGAATTGACAATGGTGAATTCAATCGTCCGGATTTCTCGTACCATCTTCACCGTTTTGCGGTTGGTGTTTTTAGACTTGGTGAAGTAACTACTGACGCGCTTTTTTAGACTTTTGGCTTTACCTACGTAAATGAGGGTGCGGTCAATATTGTAATACTTGTAAACCCCTGGTTGGTCGGGAAGCAAGTTCACTTGATCGGGCGTATAAACCGGTATTTCCATGCCTAAAAACGATAAATTAATCCCAAGCTATTGGGGGTAAACTGTACTGAAGACAGCAACGTAAACAGTTCACTGCTAGGATATTGTACGATCTTATACAATACTGCATCAAAGAGCAACAGAAAACCGCCTTGCAGTAATAATGACTGTCCGTAGCCTTTCCAGCGTTCTGTCTGGGCTGATTCGCGTCGGCTGCGCTCTAGCAAGTAAACCCCCCCAGCTATGTAAGCCACATCCAGTCCGGCGTTCAGTAATAGAAGCTTTTCTATACTATGCTGTTCCTGAATGCTTTCAGCAAGTGAGAATGTTGAAGGATCAACCGTAGCTGCGTTGTAGTATCCGAACCCTGCTAGCCCAATATTCACCACATTCCAAAAAACATTCATCTGATGAAAATAGTAGTGACTACCCGAAGTATTACCCATTAGTGCCCCGCTTACTCCCATATTGCCAATCGCCCATCCGCCTAGCGTGAGCATTCCAATTCGGGTTATTTGCAATCGCTGCTCGTTGTAATTAGCTAGTGCATCAGATTGGGCCTGTACTTGGTCAACTACTATAATCAGCACAAATAGCAAGAAAAATTTCTTCATAGGTAAATTTCGAATGAAATGATGCGAAAACTGCCCCCATAGAACTCATCCTATTCTTGATTGTTACTTAGAAAATTTGATAGCTTTGCGTATGAATATTGCAGAAAATATCCGGCAGTTACAACAGGAGTTAGCTTCTAGTGAGTGTAAAATAATTGCAGTAAGTAAAACCAAGCCGGTAAGCACGTTGATGGATGCGTACGAAGCCGGAGTGCGGGATTTTGGTGAGAATAAGGTGCAGGAAATGGTAGAAAAGTACGAGCAGATGCCTAAAGACATTCAATGGCACATGATTGGGCATTTGCAGCGTAATAAGGTAAAGTACATTGCTCCGTTCGTGCATCTGGTTCATTCGGTAGATAGTATTCGATTGTTGGAAGAGATCAATAAGCAGGGGGCTAAGCACCATCGAGTTATTTCGTGCTTGCTACAAGCGCATATTTCGGAAGAAGAAAATAAGTACGGCTTTACCGACGAAGAAATATTTCGCCTTATTAGAGATGAAACTATTCAGCATTTGAAATATGTACAAGTAGTTGGCCTAATGGGAATGGCAAGTTTTACCTCTAATGAAGCTAAAGTGCATAAAGAATTTGAACACCTAAAACTGCTGTTTGATGCTCTGAAATACAATGATGAATTACCCGATCAAATTCGGATGGAAGAAGTTTCTATGGGAATGAGTGGCGACTACCGAATTGCCATTAAAGAAGGGAGCACGATGGTGCGAATTGGTACGTCTATTTTTGGCGAACGTAATTATCAGAAGTAATGCAAAAGTTTATATTACTAACGGCAGCAAGTTTAGGAGCATTATCAGTAATGATCGGAGCATTTGGGGCTCATGCCTTACAAGCAACTTTGGAGGCAGGTGGCCGAACAGCCACGTTTGAGATTGCCGTAAAATACCAGTTTTATCACACCTTAGCTCTGCTACTTATTGGTTTGCTAATGTTTCGGGTGCAAGATAAACTGCTGGACTATGCTGCGCTGTCTATGATGGGTGGTATTCTGGTTTTCTCAGGTTCGCTGTATATACTCTGTCTGAGCGGAATACGTTGGCTTGGTGCAGTAACTCCGGTGGGCGGACTGTTATTTATAATAGGTTGGGTATTGCTGCTGGTAGCCGTAGCTAAGAGTAACCTGTAATTATCCTTCGTACGCCTTCCGTCCTACAATACTTCTCCCTAACGTAATTTCATCGGTATACTCCAGTTCACTACCAATGGGTACTCCTCGCGCGATAGAGGTAATCTTTATGTTGTAAGGCTTCAGTTTCTTAGTAATAAAGAAAGCCGTGGTATCGCCTTCCATTGTAGCACTCAGGGCAAGTAACACTTCTTTCACTTCCGAATCATCCGTATTCATGCGCTGAAGCAAACTGTCGATGGCTAAATCGCCCGGAGAAATTCCGTCTAACGGAGAAATCACTCCGCCCAGCACGTGGTATAGTCCTCGATACTGCGAAGTGTTTTCAATGGCGATTAGATCGGTCGCGGTTTCTACTACGCAAATAATGCTACGGTCCCGCTGGCGGTTCTGGCAGATAGCGCAAACGGGGGCATCCGCAATATTATGGCAAATCTGACAGTATTGAGTTTTGGTTCTTAGATTAACCAGTGCATCGGCTAAGGACTGGGTGCGGTCTTCATCCTGCTTAAGTAAATGTAACGCTAATCGTAAGGCTGATTTCTTGCCAATACCCGGTAGTTTGGATATTTCGTTAACAGCATCTTCAATTAGCTTGGAGGGATATTCCATAAGAGAGGTCAGGTGAATAATTAAGGTTAAAGTAACCTATTTTCATTCAAAAAAGTGCAGCGAAAACAGCTACTGTATTTCCGCACCAATACCCGCATCATGAATAGCGTCTAGCATTGGTTTTAGCTCTTCCAGCGTACCTTTCTTGACAGCGCATTTGCCTTTGTAATGAATAATTAGGGTACACTGCTCGGCTTGTTCATTCGTATGCTTGCACACCCGGATGAGTGTATTGATTACATGATCAAAGGTATTATAATCATCATTAATGACCACTAAATCCCGTAAGTCCAGTAATTCTTCGTATACTTCGGTTTCTACTAAAACGTCTTCCTGTATTTCGTAATCCATCTTCTGAGCGTTTTCTCAGCAGTAAATTTAAAAAAAAACTACCACATTTGTTCACTTACATCTACTAACTCATGTCGCCAGAATTAGTTTTCATTGTTATTGCGGGGTACTTTTTACTATTGTTATCAATATCTTACTTCACCTCTCGAAATGCCAATAGCGAGACGTTTTTTACCGGTGATCGGCAGTCTCCTTGGTATTTGGTGGCCTTTGGTATGGTGGGGGCTAGCTTATCGGGTATCACGTTTATTTCGGTGCCGGGCGAGGTAGGAAATTCTCAGTTTACCTACTTACAATTTGTGCTAGGATTTATTCCGGGCTACGCCTTTATTGCCTTAGTACTCATGCCACTGTACTACAAATTGAATCTGGTAAGTATTTACGGATACTTAGAGCAGCGATTTGGATTCTATGCCTATAAGACCGGAGCTTTCTTTTTTCTATTGTCGCGGGTTATTGGAGCTTCATTACGATTGTTCATTGTAGCGGGGGTACTGCACATTGCATTTTTTAGAGCACTTGGGCTCCCATTCTGGCTTACCGTAGTGGTTGCAATTGCGCTCATCTGGTTGTACACCTTTCGGGGAGGAATTAAAACCATCGTCTGGACGGATACTCTACAAACGTTTTTTATGCTCGCTTCCTTAGTAGTTAGTATTCTGCTGATTAAAAACGAATTGGACCTTTCGCTTGGGCAATTGGTATCGGTCATTCAGGAGAGCGATATGTCACGCGTTTTTGTCTGGGACTGGCAGGAGCCGACTAACTTTTTTAAGCAGTTTATTGCTGGAGCTTTTATCGCCATTGTCATGACGGGGCTAGACCAGGATATGATGCAGAAGAACCTAACCATTAAGACATTAAAGGGTGCTCAAAAAAATGTGTTGTGGTTTACGGTAATATTGGTTTTTGCTAATATATTATTTCTATCGTTAGGGGCTTTATTGTATATCTACGCTAATGAAATTGGATTTGCTATTCCCGAACGATCCGACAATCTTTTTCCTGCACTAGCGGTCAACCAGTTTCAGGTTTATGCGGGAGTAATCTTTCTGCTGGGAATCATTGCGGCGGCGTATTCCAGTGCCGACTCAGCCCTTACTGCTTTAACTACTTCTTTTTGCGTTGATTTTCTGGGTATTGGGCGAAAGCGGGATGAAATACGAGATGCAGCTAAGGAAAGGATTGATAAACGTACCCGCAAGCAGGTTCATATTATGTTTTCGTTCATACTGCTAGTCGTAATCCTGATCTTCAATTATATTAACGATGAGAGCGTAATCATGGCGGTGTATCGTGTAGCTACTTACACCTATGGGCCATTATTGGGATTATACGCTTTCGGGCTTTATACCAAGTGGCAGGTGAAAGATCATTTTATTCCTTGGGTAGCAATATTGTCACCACTCATCTGTATCATGCTAGATCTCAACTCAGAAGTTTGGTTCAATGGTTTTAAGTTTGGATTCTTCATTCTAATTATAAATGGAGCAATTACTTTTTTAGGGTTGTTCCTGATTCGTGACCGCACATCGAGTACCGCTGCTTAATCCAGACGGTGCCATTTTTTTTGATGGAGTTTATTAACCGCTAATTCCCGGTTAGAGTAGAGAATTTTGTAGGTCTCATGGTCTTGCAACAATAATTTGTCTTTGCTCATATACTGAAATATCTGTTCTACTACATCTTTTGACTGATGCCGAATCCGATAATACACAAACTGATCTACCTGTCGGCTGTAGACCAATCCGGCATTGCGTAGGTAGCTAAGGTGGCGGGAAGTTTTGGTTTGAGTAAAATCTAATACCTGTTCTAAATCAGTAATGCACATTTCAGTTTCTTGGTACAATAAGTGAAGGATGCGAAGCCGAGCTTCTTCCGAAAATGCTTTAAACAACTGTAGACCAAATCCCAAACTAAAGTTTTTTACTCGCATAGACCTGCTATTGAAACTCGAATGTTGTGTTTTTTGTGTTATCTTTAACAGTAGTGTAGCG
>NZ_JBARYM010000571.1:0-4003 GCF_049647865.1 Tunicatimonas sp.
GGTAAGCTGTACTGCCGAGGCGGCAACCATCGCTTTCATCTCTAGTGTAACCGGCTGAAAGCCACGGGCAACAAATTGTTTTTGCTGCATAAAGTGCATTACGCGCTTCAGAAAGGTCTTCTTCTGCACTAAAGGCAACTGCTGGTAGTAGGGGAAGTACTTCGCCAGAATAGTTTCTATCTGCCGAACCTTTATTAGGGGGTATAAGGGCGCGGGGGTAGAAAAGCTGCGATACAAAATAGCCGCCCCAACCAGCACTACCGAAAACAAAGCTAGGAGCAAGACCATAAAAGTAGACTGCTTTCTAGTGTGAGAACATACTGTAGAGTGTTAACTACTCTGCTAAATTACGTAGTACGCTTTGCAGCGAAACCCGTTCCAGCAGCGTAGTGCGCAGATCGCTCACGGCAATTCGTTCCTGCTCCGTGCTATCGCGCTCTCGGATAGTAACCGTATCATCTTCCAGCGTTTGATGGTCTACGGCAATGCAGTAAGGCGTACCGATTAAATCCTGACGGGTGTAGCGCTTGCCGATAGCGGCACTCTCTTCGTACACCACCTTCATATCCAGCTTCAGTGATTCGTAAATCTCCTTGGCTTTTTCGGGTAATCCGTCTTTTTTGATTAGTGGCAGCACCGCGGCTTTGACCGGAGCCAGGGCGGGGTGAATCTTAAGATAGATACGCTTCTTTTCATTGCCCTTCGCATCTACGCCGGTGTCTTCGGTGTAGGCTTCGCATAAGGTCATTAGAAACAGGCGGTCCGCTCCAATAGAAGTTTCAATCACGTAGGGCACGTAGCTTTCCGATACATCCGGGTCGTAGTACTGCTGTTTCTTCTTGGAAAGTTTTTGGTGCTCGGTAAGGTCAAAATCAGTACGCGAATGAATGCCTTCTACCTCCTTGAAACCAAACGGAAATTGATACTCAATATCTACCGCAGCATCGGCGTAGTGGGCTAGCTTATCGTGCTCATGAATACGGAACTTCTCCACAGGAATACCTACCGCCTCGTGCCAGCGCATCCTAACTTTTTTCCAGTGATCAAACCACTCAGCTTGGGTGCCCGGGCGTACGAAGAATTGCATCTCCATCTGCTCAAACTCCCGCATCCGGAAGATGAACTGCCGGGCTACAATCTCATTACGAAAGGCTTTGCCGATCTGGGCAATCCCGAACGGAATCTTCTGCCGGGCGGTTTTCTGCACATTCAGAAAGTTGACAAAGATACCTTGAGCGGTCTCGGGACGCAGGTAAATTTTGCTAGAATCTTCGGCTACCGAACCTACCTGGGTAGAGAACATTAGGTTGAACTGCCGCACTTCGGTCCAGTTGGTTGTCCCTGATTCGGGGCAAACAATATCGTACTCTACAATTAGATCGCGTACTCCGGTTAGGTCTTCGGCTTCAAGCAATTCGTTCATGCGCTTGAGCAGTAACTGAGCGGTCTTTATCTCCCCTTCCTTTTCTAGCTGCGCGGCTCTATCTTCGATCAGCGTATCGGCCCGGTAGCGTTTGTTGGAGTCCTTGTTATCGATCATCGGATCGTTAAAGCTATCAATGTGGCCGGAGGCTTTCCAGGTTTGGGGCTGCATAAAAATGGCCGCATCCAGCCCAACGATATTATCGTTCAGGCGAGTCATGGCTTGCCACCAGAATTGCTTGAGGTTGTTTTTAAGCTCTACTCCGTAGGGGCCGTAGTCGTACACGGCTTGCAGGCCATCGTAAATTTCACTGGAAGGGTACACAAAGCCGTACTCTTTCGCGTGGGCAATCACTTGCTTGAGCGAGCTTTCGGGTTCGTGCGGAGATGCTTCTTTAGATTTGTTCTTTGCCATAGCCGCAAAGATAGAAAAGCCCGAAGTGGATTTACAACGAAAGGCCTAAATTATTGGTGGGGATTAATTCTGCTTGGAAAGAGCGAAAAGCGAGAGCAGACTGTTTGGCTACATAGATTTTAGCTACCTTTCTTCAAAATCTTGACCTTCTTCAGTTCCTGGGCATCAACCAAATCTTTTAACGAATCATCAATTCTACGCGTATTTTCCTTCATCTCGATCAGATGATCTATGTTTACTACTGGAATGTTTAGTTGTTCCAGATCCATTACTTCCGCACCGTTATAGCAATCTTGCCAACTCAGTTCAGTGTAGAATATGTAAGTCATCAGGTCAATCTTTAGCCGGTTATCATCGTCATTTAGTTTGATAGGAGTTGGGTTATCAATGTCTCGTTCCTTTCTAATTTTGTCAACCATTTCTTTAGGATAACCAATGTCAACCAAGGCAGAATATAGCCGGTCTACATTTTCGCTTTCTGGTTCTACCCATAAGTCCATATCTCCCGTATAGCGAGCGTATCCATGATAAGATACCGCTAATCCACCAACTAGAACGTAGCGCACATTCGCTTTACCTAGTGCCTGTAGGATCTCAATATAGAACGGGTTATTTATATCCACTCTATCTTTCTCTTATCATAAGTCACTAATTTTTTTGGATAAGTAGCCAATATCAATGTCATCATATAGTCCCATCGCTCTTGGGGGTTTAAAGCTAAATAAGCAAGCCTGTCTTCCGTTTCTGGGTCTACATCTGGGTTCCAAGAAATATTTCGTTTGGATTTTTTGGTCATAGCTGCTTAGTTTCATCCTCAATATAGTAGATCGTACGTTTGACAGAAGAATTGGTAGCATCTATTCCTGCCATAGCGCAGTTACGAATAATATGTTTGCAATACTCAGCCAACCGCTCTTCCATCGTTTTACTCAAGGCCCATTCCACTTCCTTTTCCAGGTAATCCTCATCAGGTTCAATGTAGCTAATCTTTCGGGTGTTCATATATGAGTGTTACGGTGCGTGGGGTCAGCGTGTTTAGGCCGCCGTGGAACAGTAGTCAGATAATTCCAATATCTATGGAAAACTATTCATAGAACCTGCGCCCCAACTTTAGTAATAGCGTACTGGCAATATCTCCGTTCAGATAAGGCTAGACCATCATCTTCAAGCCAATTAGATATTGATCTGAGACAGCAACTTCATTTTCTACGATCACACTGAAGCCTAGCGATAACCTATCATTTTGGATAGCATCATTTCTTCGTGGGTAAGTATCTGTAACATACATCAGCGATGGCCCCGTTCCAAGCTGAAAATTATAAATACCGCGATTTCCGAAAGGTGAAACAAATACGTTGGCGTCTAAATGAGCAGTAAAAGTTCTCTGCGGAAAATTTGAATCGTAGAATTCGCTGTCGCCGTAACCGATACCCAATGCTACTGAATTGCTAACGATTCTGTTCCATTTGCGCGTGGCTTCGCCTTCTATTTTACCAACCAGCATATCACCCGTACCCAAAAAAGAAACTCCCATTCCAATTCTAACGTCGTGCACAATTTGCGCCTCAGCCACAACTATTGTTAGAATGAATAGTACAGTTACTACCTTCTTCATTGAAGTGAGTTCTGAATGTTTTAGTACCGTAACACGTAAAACTTTAACACTAAAAATCAACCATACTGCCCTTCGTAGTATTTCTGATAATTACCCGAGGTAACATTTTCCAGCCATTGCTCATTAGATAAGTACCAGTCTACTGTCTTTTCAATACCCTCTTCAAACTGAAGCGAAGGTTTCCAGCCCAGTTCGTTCATCAGTTTATGGGCATCAATGGCGTAGCGTAAATCATGCCCGGCTCGGTCGGTAACAAAGGTGATAAGCTTTTCGGAAGTACCTTCGGTACGATCAAGCTTTCTATCCATCACTTGGCACAGTAGTCGTACAATATCAATGTTTTTCCACTCATTGAAACCGCCAATGTTGTAGGTTTCACCTACTTTTCCTTGGTGGAAAATAGTGTCAATCGCTCGAGCGTGGTCTTCTACGTAGAGCCAGTCGCGCACATTCTCTCCTTTGCCGTAAATGGGCAGCGGCTTATTATGTTTGATGTTATTGATACAAAGCGGAATCAGCTTTTCAGGGAAATGATTAGGACCGTAATTGTT
>NZ_JBARYM010000572.1:0-3213 GCF_049647865.1 Tunicatimonas sp.
AGAAAGATATCTACCTGGCTGACTCCGCTTTCTTCTCAGTCTTTTCTTTTACGCTTCTACTAGGAAACCCTCAGACAGCTTTAATAGAACCCTTCAACGTAGTAATTAGTGAAAGCTCAGCTGAAAAACTATTTGGTCGGGAGAACCCGCTTGGTAAAACAATTACCATAGACGCTGAGAATTTTGACGGTCAGTCGCCGGAATTTAAAGTTTCGGGTGTGATGGCAGATATACCTGAGAATACTCATCTTGAAATTGGAGTACTAGTCTCCTACCCTACGCTGTTTGAGTTCGTTGGTCACCAATTTGATGATTCCTGGGAGTGGAATAATACCTACACCTTCCTTCAGTTTGCTGAGAGCACTGACCCGAACACCTTAGAAGATAAATTTCTACCGATAGTGCAGAACTTCAATAAAAAACGCTTTGCCGAAGCTAATGTTAGCTGGCAATTTGGACTGCAACCGTTGCCCAGCATTCACCTTCATTCTGACCTTCAGAACGAAGCTTCGGTAAACGGAAGTGCCCAGTATGTTTATTTGTTAGCTGCACTGGCGTTACTGATTCTACTAATTGCCTACATCAATTTTGTAAATCTAACCACCGCTAAGGCGCTTCGCAGGGCCCGGGAAGTTGGAATTCGCAAAGTGGCGGGTGCTCAACGTGGTCAACTTATCCGCCAGTTCTTTTTAGAAACCTTGCTCGTAAATATGATTGCAGTTTTACTGGCAGCATCAATCTTCTACCTGACGTTTCCTATTGTAGCTGAAAAACTTGGTTTGAATACTAAAACTATCGTTCGTACTTCCCCGGACATGCTCATAGGAATAGTCCTCTGTTTGTTAGCATTAGTAATTGGTAGCGGATTTTATCCGGCTTTTATCTTATCGGGCTATCAACCTATAAAAGTGCTAAAAGGTCAATTCGCTCGGAGCACTCCAGGAGCTTCATTGCGTGGAGCGCTGGTAGTATGGCAGTTTGCTCTGGCGTTTGTGTTTATTTCGTTAACACTGATAGCTAGTCAGCAAATTCATTTTATGCAGCAGCAGAATTTAGGTTTTGATCCTGAACAGGTTATTGTCCTGAAAGCCCCTAAAAGTGTAAATTATGGGTACGGATTAAATAATAGGTTTCCACAATTCCAGCAGGCTATTGCATCTCTTAGAGGAGTATTAAGCGTTTCAGGAGGTGCATCTGTTCCGGGGCAGGAGATTTTTTGGTATGACGATCAAATTATAGTGCAAGAGCAAGAAACTTCTGGGGTTTTTTCAATTCTACCCGTAGCACCCAGCTATTTTCAACAGTACGATATTGACCTTATCGCTGGCAAGACGTTTAATGAACCTAACCCTACTAAATGGATTGTAAACGAATCAGCAGTGAAATTACTAGGATTCGATAAAGCTGAAATGGCTATCGGTCAGAAGATTCAGCGAAACGGGGAAGTAGGCGAAATTATCGGAGTAGTACGAGACTTTCACCATCAAAGCTTAAAGAAAGCGATTGAACCCATACTTTTTTGGGCAAGTCACTCGCTTAACTATTACACGGTTGAAGTAAATACTAATAATCTCAACCAAACCATAGACCAACTTCAGGCGAATTATCAGGCTTTGTTTCCGGGTAGTCCATTTGAGTATTTCTTTCTAGATGAGTTCTTCAAACGTCAGTATCAATCTGTACGTCAGTTCAATTTGTTATTCCGATTGTTCTCAGGTTTAGCCGTGATTATTGCTTCTTTGGGATTATTTGCTCTCTTTTACTTTAATCTGACCCAGCGTACCAAAGAAATTGGTATTCGGAAGGTATTAGGAGCTTCAGTGAGTAATCTTATACGATTACTTTCTACCGATTATTTGAAACTGATTGGCATTGCTTTAATTATCGCTATTCCAGTGGCTAACTACTTCGCTACTGAATGGCTTAGTAATTTTGCCTACGCTATTGAAATTAGTATAGGACTACTACTGTTGCCCGGTGCCATCATTCTAGCCCTTACCTTAATGACCATCACTGGCCAAACGCTTACTGCCGCCCGGCGAAATCCAGTTAATAGTTTGCGGGAAGAGTAATTTCTTACTGAGTGATGAATAATGAGTTCATTACTTATTCCACGCATGAGAAAGCGTTTGATCCTTGGACGGAAATTCTGCTGGGACTTCTTGAGTCACCTCACCGGTAGCTGCCCATTCAGTGCCTCGTTGTAGCGTCGTCATGAATCCCACGCATTCCATAGAATAGTCGAAGTGACCCAAAGTGGTGTGAAAGACCCGTCCCTGACCATAGTTAATTGCCATGATTGTAGGCACATGTTGTCCCAGTCCCTTCACTTCAGGATCCCAAGGAGGGGCATTGCCTTCCACATCTGAATAAGACGTGGCCAGCACGGTAGCATTTTCGAAAGGTCCGCGCATGCGTTCGTACAATTCATCCTGGGTATGCAGCCACTCAATGGGTAGTCCCTTCATTACCGGATGCTCTGGCTCTCGCGTGGTCACTACGTATTCAAACTCCGGCCCGTGCGATCCGCCAATTCCGGCTGAAAAGTCCTTTTCTAATTCTCCGGCGTCAGTGTAAAACACGTAGGGACCGCTCGTACTGTCTCGACCATCCCAAGCTCCTAAGCCGATCATTTTATTAAATTCTGGCCATTCAGACCAAACATTATTGGCGGCGTGGACTACAACAAACCCTCCGCCCTCGGCTACGTACTTTTCGAAACTACGCTTGCTTTCATCCGGCCAGTGCGGCGAAGAAGCACCCAGATTAGAAACAATTACATCGTACTGACTAAAATTCAGCGAAAACGTGGATGTCTTAACCGGATCAGGCGATATGCCGTAGGCGGTAGAATCCATTGGGAACATTTCAATATAGCCCTCATAAGGCACGGGACGAGTTTCGTTGTACTTAATGCCCAACCACACCGAATCCATCCGATGAATCTCTACTTTAAACAAACCGGTTTGCTCCAGATAGTCCTGCATCATCATAGTGGTTTTAGGCCAAATGTAGTGGTTATTTTGACCGTCGATAATTAGGGCTTTTAGTTTTAAAGATTGAGCGTCGGTTGTTTCAGTTTTCTTCGCCTCACCGCATGCAGCGGCTAGTAGCAGTAAAGCAATGATCCAATGTAATCTGAACATATGACTAGAATTGATTGAGCGAGTGAAGTTAAAAATTTCCAAGGAATAATTCCGTTATGCTTAATAC
>NZ_JBARYM010000573.1:0-1707 GCF_049647865.1 Tunicatimonas sp.
CGCTTTTACTGCCTGGGTGGCACATGACTACGTACAATTACTGCGGGCATTTGATCCAACCAATGCACTTGGTGATACGCTCGCCACTGGCACCGAGCACCAGTGGAACGCCTGGGGTACTGAGTACGAGTCGAGGCCCAATAGTTTATTCACCTATTCTTTCGCTACCCGCTACGGAGGCTACTTTGCTGAAGGCGATCGATTAAATGTTACGGGTGAATTAGGTTACCGCTTTCAGCCCTACGTGAGTTTGTCCGTTCGCTCGAGTTACAATCGCATTAACCTACCCGAACCCTGGAACCAGAGTACTTTCTGGCTAGTGGGTCCTCAGGTAGATGTGACCATGACCAATAAACTGTTCTTTACCGCTTTTATGCAGTACAACGAGCAGATCGATAACATTAACCTAAATACCCGCCTACAGTGGCGTTACCAACCGGCTTCTGATTTATTCATTGTGTATACCGATAACTACTTTCCGCAGCCCTTCGGAGTCAGAAACCGCGCTTTGGTACTTAAGCTTACCTACTGGTGGAATGTGTAATTGAAAGCTTTTATCCAAATGTTAGAGATTAGCAACGTATCCAAGTCCTTCCAGGAAAAGTAAGTGCTAAATCGTATTAGTCTCAATTTAGCCACCGGCGAATGTTGGTGTATTGTGGGGGTGAACGGAGCTGGTAAAACTACGCTGCTTCGCTGCATTCTGAATGCTTATCCGCTAGATGAAGGAGTTATTACCGTAAATAATCTGGATTCGGTGCAGGATTCGGTAGCGGTAAAGTCAATTATTGGAGTAGTAGCCGACATCAATCCGCTGATCAATGAGTTCACAGTATATCAGTACCTGCAATTTATTGGGCGTTTACATCGGTTGAATTCGGCAGCGAGGGAGAGCCGCATTCAGTCGCTTACCAGTTACTTTTTCACCGATCCAACCGTACTTTCTCAACGCATTCAGATTCTCTCTACCGGCAATCGCCAACGGGTAGGTTTGTGTGGGGCACTATTGCATCAACCTAAAGTTTTGCTGTTAGATGAACCCTTTGCCGGACTGGATTTGGAGACCGTGCATACGCTGATTTCCTTTTTAAAAGACTACTTGCTACAAGGAGGCACTATTCTGATGACCTCGCATAATCCGGAGCGGATGCAACGCTTAGCTACCCACGTGGCTATCTTAAATGCAGGACGAATGACCTTTACCGAGACGATGGAAAACTTAACCCAAAACCACGCTCAGGAGATTGATGAGATATTGTTAGAACAAATGAAGAACGGATGAATGCTTCGTTAGCCACCTTTATTGTTCGTACCCGCTTGGAAGTATGGCGGAGGCAATTATCAGAAGATATGTTCGTAGGGTTGTATTTGCTGCAACTTACCTTTTTACTGCTTTACAGTGCGGGTATTGGTTATATTATAAATAAGGATAGCCAATCGGTAGGGTGGGCAACTACTTTTCACTTAGCCTTTCTCTTTGGTTACTACTGGCTGATTTCTATTTTCCCCCTGTACAATCGGCAAAAGACCCACTTATTTAATCTGACTCATCCGGTGGACATCCGCAATAAGTATTTGTTAGAATTACTTTATAATCTACTGGATTTGTACCTGCTGTTGTTATTGTTGGTGCACTTTTCCGTAGTAATTATTGTCCGAGATTTTTCTTTGGCTTATAACCTACAGGCTCTATCAATACTACTGCTA
>NZ_JBARYM010000574.1:0-3343 GCF_049647865.1 Tunicatimonas sp.
GATGTACCCCTCGGCAGACGTTCAGTGTCGTACAATAAAAACAGAAGTTCTCTAATCAATCCTACAGGTTATCTAAATGAATGAATTACTAAACAACCTGGCTGCTTCACTATGGATGAAGCCAGGGCAGGAATCCGATATTCTGTCACGCGAAGCCTTTCGCAGGCGTAGTCCAACGGGTCTCACAATTGCCCTGGATACGCTGGTCGCTGAGGGTATGATCTATCGGCGGGGAACTACGTACTACTGTTATAAGAAAACAGCGATCCAGTTAAACCGGCAGGAAGGTTATGGGCTGGATTTGAAGGAAGCAGCGAAGCCCTCGGAATTTCGCCGGGCCTTCCAGCAGGTTATGAAACCCTATAGTAAATGAATCTATTTGATTACCATACGGAGATTGGGCATGGTCATCGCTTACCCCGGCAGCTCTACCACGAAGAATATGCCCGTTTGGGTGAATGGCTGTTTTGGTTTGTCAATCAGCAGGGCGACCTCGTGGATACGGAAGGGCAGTATGTTTATCAGATGGCGGAATATCTAGATCAGAAACAAGCAGTAGAAGGACGGGCGTTGCACTGTGGATGGTTACGCTTTGCCGATAAAGCAACCTTAGCCCATTTTAGTGTGCATCCACACCGGGTTTACGATTGCTATTCCCCCGTGCGTGATGATCCGGATAGTTGGGAAATACCGCTAGAAGAATGAAGGCTCTTGGAGGAAAGTCCCTAGCGAATTGTGGTGAACGCATTCATTATTTTTTAGGTCATTACATTAATGACAAGCCCCCTTCAGTCCAACCAATAGATAGTATCAGCCAACTAAAACCCTAGTCCATGGTGGCTGAGCGAGCATCATCCAATACCTCAAAACTACCAACGGTCACTTCCTCGGAAGTGCCTGGCCAGGTCAGTGCCTCTGCGGCCCGCTACTTGAAGCTCGGTTTAGAAAAAGCACCCAATACCGTGCGGGCCTATAAAGCCGACCTGGACTGCTATACCGCTTGGTGCGATCGGCGGGGGCTCTCCCCCTTTCCAACCCCAGTGGATCAGCTGGTGAACTATCTATCGGATATCGCCCAGCACTACAAGGTGGCAACCCTGGGGCGCCGTCTGGCCATGCTTTCCTCTTTTCATGAGCTGCAAGGCTGGGAGAGCCCGACCGGGGATCGGCTCGTCCGGATCGCCATGGACGGGATCAAACGGGAAAAAGGGATTCGGCAGCACGAAGCCCCGGCATTTACCAAAGCGATGTTAGAAAAGGTAATTCTTCCGCTGGATGAGTCAGTGAATGCTGCCCTGCGGGACAAAGTGGTCTTATTATTAGGGTTTACCGGGGCCTTCCGTAGAGGAGAGCTCGCCGAACTGAACGTGGCCGATCTGCATGAAGACGAAGATGGGTTTTTAGTAGATATCCGGAAGAGCAAGACCGATCAGTTGGGCGGTGGAATGGTTAAAGCGATCTTTTATGCAGCCAATCCGCTACTGTGCCCGGTGCGGACATTGAAGCGGTACCTGGAACGGGTGTATCCTAGCAGTGAGCCAGTGGTTGGTAGTGAAGAAGCAGGTAAAACAGAAGAGGAATATAGTACTTTATCGATCCGGCCTCTACTACTTCGGATGCGGAAGGGCGATAAGTTTGGAGATAGTCGGCTCACGGATCAGAGTATCAACCTGATTGTCCAGAAGCATTTGGGGAAGCGGTATTCAGCCCACTCCCTGCGAGCCAGCTTTGTAACGGTAGCCAAACGCAACGGAGCCAGCAACTCCGAGATTATGGCCCAGACCTTTCATAAAACCGAAGCGATGATCCGGCGCTATACCCGCTTTGAGGATGCCCGTACCCATAATGCGGGGACCAAATTGGGGCTTTGACGGACTTGCACTAACGACGTAGTCCATGGATGGTACCTTGCCCCCCCGATCGTTTGACGCACCTTCTCACGTAGAGAAAGAATAGATCGGATGGATAAGCGTAACACTTCACGTTACGTATAAAACTTTTTTCCTCCAGTTAGCTAACTTTTTGTTGATTGACCCGTAAAGTAAACATCGGTATATTTACATATACTACTTAGTAATTTTACAATGAACGCATTACTATCTAAAGTCCAGGAAGGAGTGAGTATTGCTGAAGTAGCTCAGTTTCAGCAGCAGTATTCTTTGACGCAGCAGCAGATGAGTTTTTTACTCAATCTCAGTCACAAAGGGTATTACAACCTACTTCACCGGCCCTCGGGCCGCCTCGGTATCCCCAATAGCGGAAAATTTTTAAAGTTGCAACAGGTTTTCCAGGAAGGTGAAGATGCCCTGATGAGCCGTGAGGCTTTTTTAGAATGGTTGAATCAACCGCATTGGTACTTTGATCATCATACACCCTTCGAGATGCTGGACAATCCGATTGGTGCAGATGCCATTTTGGAGGAACTGGGCCGAACGAAGTACGGGATTTTGTCTTGAGCAACGTAGAAAATCTGTGACCGCTATTCAACGTGCTGTTTTCCGAATTGGCAATCCTAATTATATATATGACCTGACCGGGCAAGGAGCCCGCATGTACGCGGGTCGGTGGCATCCCAAAGGCACCCCTGTACTGTATACTGCAGAAACAGCTTCTTTATGCATCCTGGAGTATCTGGGACATATTACCCCCATTCAAGCCAGGGTTCCTTATATATTGCTGGAGATTATCTTGGACGATTCCCAAATTACGCAGGTTGAAGAAGTTTCAGCCGACCTACCGGCAGACTGGTTTAGCGATGAGAGCTTGGAACTCACCCGTCAGATTGGTAAGGATTGGGCAATCAAGCAGCATTCTGCTGTATTGCAAGTACCTAGCGTACATTCTCCCTATGAACATAATTTTCTAATCAACCCAGCCCACCCTGCGTTATCCATTCAGGTTAGTAAGCAAAAGTGGTATCTGTATGATCGGAGATTTCTACGAACAACACCCCTAGCGACGAAATGATAATTGAGAAAGTTTACTTAACATAACCACACTTAGATAACATAAATTCAAGTCCTAAAAAGTGTCCACAGGGGTTGTCAGAATCACTCTAAATCAATCCCTTATGAAAAACAATGTAAAGAACCATTATCGATCTTGCTTACGGCGTAAAGTCGCTCAGGAAGTCATAATCAACTTATTGACTGAACAACAAGCTGCGGATAAGTACAACGTATCCTGTATCTTAGTAAGACAATGGATTCGTTGGTACAAGAGAAACTATGTCGAACCACATCTTACTTCTATGAAATCCAAAAAGCAAATGTCCGACCAAGAACGGGTCAAACAGCTAGAAAAACAGCTTAAGAGTACTCAGAAAGCCCTTAGAGAGGTTGAA
>NZ_JBARYM010000575.1:0-1579 GCF_049647865.1 Tunicatimonas sp.
ACCAAAAAGTCGCTAACCGCTGAAAGGGTGGCATCGCGCTGAAATTGCAATAGTCCGATCAACGGCAACTACTTCTTGAGGATTTTGAATATGTATCATTAAAAATTGGGATACCTGCTCTTCACTGCCACCAAGCTTAACAAAGTGCTCTTTTAATTGAGTACTGCTATATCTTTGTCCATGAATTAACTTTACCAGCAACCGAACTGCTTTGGTAGCTTTTTGCCGGTAGGTAGCATATTCATACTTACCATCATATTGAATGTGTTGAAAGAACAAGGAATATAAAAAATTGAAGATTAAGATTTTCGTGAGTTATATCACTTTGTTCGTGAAATAGCTTGATTTATTCGCGAGATTGAAGTTTATGAGGGTCGTAAATATAGATTTTTTATATGAATTAAAGAGTGTGATTTCTTTTGAGAAAAAATTAGTAGATTTGGTTGAATACGTCTTACAATGAACTTAAATCAGCCCCCCTTTGTCCACTATAGCCGCAGAGATAAAAACTACCATATAGTAGTCTGGTCAATCTACTTACTTATCATCACACTGCTCTGTTATCCTAGTAGGGGTATTCAGGAAGCGATACTACGTACTGTAGCGCATATAATTATTATTGTACCATACTTTTATGTAGAACTATTATTTATTGTTCCTCGGCTAAAAGGTTGTAGTATCGGCAGGTTCACTATGTATCAACTAGCTACCTCACTTGGTTTATATATATATTGGTATATTGGAGATGTTCATTTTTTTCCATTTTTAGGATTTTTTCCACCCGAAGAGGCAATAAGACTTGTAGCTGTTTGTATAATTTATCTTATATTCTGTAAAAGTGTTGCATCTAGTATTTACGCCGTGAAGTATACGATTGCCCTAACTAAGCAACAAGCTCAAGAAAAATTACAACATATACAGCGCGAAAATGAACTCAAAAACAATCAGCTAAAAAGAGAAAACGAACTTATAAAAAACCAACTCGTATATTTTAAAAATTCGTTTAGTCCACATCTTCTTTTTAACGCTATAACGTTTGTAAAAAACAAGATAGATCAAACCAGCGAAGCGTATCAAGCAATGGGATTAATTTCAAACGTAATTAATTATCAGTTATCTACTACGGCGAACCAACAGGTGCCTCTTTACGATGAAATCAAACATATTGATGACTACCTGGATTTAATTTTCTTCGCGAAACCGAACTTACAGATTAGGGTGAGTATTAAAGGTCCTATAGAAGAGGCATTCATACTACCACGAGTTATGCTAAACTATGTAGAAAATGCGGTCAAGCATGGAGTACGTAGTGACGAAAATAATCCAATTACTGTATCAATATACGTTGATAAGCAAGTAACCTTTACGGTTAAGAATAAGAAGAAGAACAGTAAGCTTCCTGGTACTCGGAGTGGTAACATAATGACTAATCGCGCATTGCAGCTATTCTACCAAGATCAGTATTCTTTAGACATTTTAAATGATGACGACTTTTATCAAGTTATCCTGAAGATGCCTTTCGATAAAGATAAGACCGCAACGATAATTGAACGAGCAGTAGACGTAGCCATATGATTTC
>NZ_JBARYM010000576.1:0-2541 GCF_049647865.1 Tunicatimonas sp.
ACCATCGCCTAAATCCCACTGCCAGCTTATGGAAGAACTATCTTCGCTTAACGGAAATGCCTGCAATACCGCCATATCAGGTTCAGACAGATAAATAGTATCGGACAGGGTTTTAAAATCAGCAAAACGGGTAATTTCCACATCTACGCCCACCGCTTCGCTTTCTATCAACCCATCCAAACTAGTGATATAAATCTTGGTATTCATTGCTACCGAATCTAGCAGCAAACTTTTTCCCACATGAAGCGGACTGCTAAGATTAGCATCGGAATAAAACGAGAATGTCTCACCATTATCAGGAGAAATAGTAACCATCTCACCCTGGCAGATACGAACATTAGTCAAGTTCGGCTTATTAGCCTGAGTACGGATAATTTTTTCTTCTAATACGTATGTGCAATTTAAGTCCGCCGAATCTAATGAGTAGATTAGCTTTATTCGCCAGTCTTCTGTCGGCAGATCAGAAAAGTCGTAGGTGAATGCTGGCTGCTGACTAACTTCTACATCATTCACTAACCAAGTATACTGTTTAATGTGATTGGTATCTCCGGTTAATGTAATGGCTAACTGATACTTAGTAGAAAGATCGGTAGTATCCAGTGAGTAACGAACCTGTAGATTGGGTTGCCATACGTTGATCGCTACGGGAAGCGGGCGACTATCAAATTCTTCTGCCGCATTTACTACGTAGAAAGTATCGCTCCTACTCACTCCCCCCGTTACAAATTGTTCTCCTGCGTATAACAGTTCAGTTAGGTTATTGTCGGCATACACTTTAA
The DNA here is from genome assembly GCF_049647865.1 of Tunicatimonas sp. Taxonomy (NCBI): domain Bacteria; kingdom Pseudomonadati; phylum Bacteroidota; class Cytophagia; order Cytophagales; family Catalimonadaceae; genus Tunicatimonas; species Tunicatimonas sp. The sequence goes on from NZ_JBARYM010000576.1 coordinate 780, forward strand.
TCAGATCAGTATTAGTTGCTTGTAACGTAACCGATTCGCCCCGGCAAATAAGCTTATTCCTAATTTGAGGCATCGTAGCCCGTTGTACCACTGTAATCTTTTTAGATACCATAGCCTGACAACCGGGACTACTGGTTGCAGTTAACTGAACCGTATAGGTTCCGGGCTGAGCGTACGAAGTCTGCGGATGCTGTTGGGTGCTTCGAAAGCCATTACCAAAATTCCAATTCCACGCTACTGCGTTCAAGCTCTCATCCTGAAAGTTTAGAGTGTAATTATTGGTCTCATCCAGAAAGAGCGTGTCATTTTGCCAGCCAGCGTTCAAGCTATCCACGACTGAAAAGAGTGCCTCTGGCTCTCTAATAAGAATTTCAATCTTGTTGATTCGCCCTTCATATCCGTTGGCTAACGATGCCGCATAAACCGCAGTATCTTGGATAATGGCAGTGGTCGTGAGCGCTCGGCCTTCAATAATCAGGTTAGTGCCTAAAGCATCTTGGTAAAAGCGGTGATCGTTAGCGAACTGAATGGTAGCGGTGCTATCAGTGCAAACCAATTCGGTGGTTAGCACTGCTGGCTCGTTTCGGTAATCCGTGTAAAACCCTTGAGCCTTCGTAACAGCAGATTGCAATTCAGTTAAACTACTTCCGGCTACCCAGGCAAAGGCAATTGCCCGCCCTCGGTCTTCAGGAATGCTCGCTACCGTAGCTGCTAACACTTGGGCTATATCGTTTCCATCGCCATTCACCCCCGCTTGCGTAGTGCTGATTCCTTGAGAAGCCCAATCAAACTTTTCCCGTTCCGAAATATCGTTACCAATACTTGGGAGGTTTCCGTTTAAATCTTGTAGGTTTAGCGGCTGATGATTAGCGGCTTGCTCAGTTAATAATGCTATTCCTGCGTAGGTATCTTCACTGGCATTGTAGGAGTACGCTAACGAGTAAGTCGCGTCCCAGCCAGTGCGGTTTTCGGCTTGATTGTTCACATCCCAATTAGCAAATAAACCAACGGATACATTAGATAGCGTACTATCTAACCGATTTACTACCCGGTATTCAGATACAATATAGTTTTCGGAGCTGGTGGTATCGGCCAACCAAGTTTGTTCAACGCGAAGGTTGAGCGGATTGGTTGCATTGGCATCGGAGAAGGCCGAACGAAGCTGATACGCGGGAACTGCCGCCCGAGTGAAGCGAATATCTTCTTCTACCCGAAAATCTTGCTCGCGATTAAGATCCGTAAAACTGTTAATAAGATTATCCGAAACATAGGCAGAGTCAACCCCAATAAGTAGTCCGGCTTCAGTGGCGATCACTTGGTCTCGATAACGAATAGTACCTACTGAGAAACCACTCGGATCAAAGGCAATTTCACCTTGATTACCTACGGTTATCTGTAAATCATTCTTAGTAATGGTAGGATAACCCGATGAGGAAACAATAAAGAAATACTGATAATCCTGATAAGTATCATCTTCTATACCTAAACGAAAGTACAGCTGCTCATTGGTTGGTAGATTACTACTGAGCACTACTCGAAACGGCCGATCCGTGTTGGAAACAACTCCTAACGAATCGACAGCACCCGGTCGAAATACAGAATCCAATACGGTTACGTATTCAGAAACCGCTGAGAGGGTAACTTGGGTATTAGGCGAAGAAGCCGACAGTAGATTCTGAATATCCGTACTAATGGTAAGGGTGTCGTCGTAGTAAGCGTACTGCCCCGCGTGGTTTCGATACGAGAAATCCGTCATTCGTAG
>NZ_JBARYM010000577.1:0-4041 GCF_049647865.1 Tunicatimonas sp.
TCTACTGGTTTGGCCAGAAAATGCCCACCTTCATTGGTGCGCGCGAATACAGTAGGAAAGTAGGTAAGTGCTGGTTTAAATTCTAGGTCATCACTTAAGGTTGCCCACTGAGTTGGCTTTTTGGGTAGCCCTAAGCTTTGCTCTAACCAGGGTATGAAGTACCGATGAAAACACAAAAAAGTAGAAACCGGATTGCCGGGTAAGGCAAACACTACACTATCTTTTCCCTTCACCCCAAACCAGAACGGCTTGCCGGGTCGTTGCTTTACCCGATGAAATAGTTTTTTGACGCCTAATGTTTCCAAGGCTTCTGGTACGTAGTCTCGCTTTCCGCGCGAAACCCCACCGCTTAAAATGACTACCGAATGGTTGTTCATAATCTCGGCTAAGCCAGCGGTAGTTTGCTCTAGAGAATCGGTTACGTGATAAAAGGTAGCCGAAACCTGATAGTTAGCCAAAGCAGCCCGTAGTGCGTAGTTGTTCGATTGCCGAATTTGATATGGTTCAGGTTGTTCATTAACTCCTACCAGTTCATCTCCAGTAGACACAATGGCTACATTAGGTTGCTGGGTTACTTGGAGTTGTGCTTTTCCCACTGAAGCTGCTATAGCGATTTGGGCAGGTTTTAGGCGAGTTCCGATATGAACTAAGATCTCGCCCTGAGAACAATCATAGCCTTGAGGGTGTACGTTTTTTCCTTTCTCATCGGGAAGCTTTTTTATTGTAGCTATTGTCTTCCCATCTTCCTGGCGCATTTCAATATCTTCGTAAGGGGTTACAGTGTTAGTGCCACGAGGAAGCACTGAACCCGTCATCACTTCCAGCCCTCCGCTCATTTGGGACAAAGTCTTCTGAGGTTCCCCCGCTAGCTGCATGCCCTCCAATATCACTTCAGGGTTATCACCCTGTAGTTGATCAAAATCATACGCAATACCGTCCATCGTTACCCGGTGGAAAGGCGGGAAGTCCCGATCGGCTTGGATAGCTTCCCGTAATACTCGTCCTTGAGCTTCGGCGAGGTCTACTGTTTCGGCAGGAGAGGTGAGAAGGTGATCGTTAATAATCTGCGTAGCATCATGAGGGCTTATCATATTGTTGAGTTAAGGTAGTATTTTACAAAAGACTGAGCACAAAAAAAAAGGTGCCCGAAAGCACCTTTTACTAATCTACAATTGCTATTTATACTAGTACCTAAAATTAAAGGCCGCATAAATCTGAGCTAACGAGTTTCTAGCATCACCCAAAATTGCTTCAGCCGCTTCGGAGTCAGCAATTTGATTAAGGCCATAGTTATAGCGGGCTCCAACAGATACAGCACTAAAGTTCATTTGAAAACCTGCACTTAAACCGTAGTCGATCGTATTGAAATTATCGCGATCTAAGTTAGCACTATCATCAACAGCTCCGTCAGTAGAAATATTAGCATTCGTTAGGTAGCTCACGTAAGGACCAATCTGAATATCAGCTGATTCCCCTAACCGGAAGCTAGCCAGAATGGGTACATCTACGTAGTTAAGATTAAAGCTATAGTCACCCTCTAAATTAAACAACTCAGAATCATAGGTAGCACTAGCTCCCTTAGTAGAATACATCACCTCTGGTTGAATGGCAAAAAATTCTCCGACAGGCAATTGGGTAAACACTCCAATGTGAAATCCAGGACGAAGGTTCTCATCCGAAACATCGTCAATGTATAGGTTACTTACATTTAAACCACCTTTTATACCAGTACGAGCATCTTGAGCCATCAGACTAATAGGAATAACTAGGGCACTTAATAGTAGTGCAACTAGTCCAACAATTACTTTATTATATTTCAATTTCATAAGTTCAAAAAGTTTATAAAACATATTCAGTTAGGCATAATGAAAAATCTATGCCATATCATAAATAATGGTTTCAGACGGTAATTTGACAATTTATAATAATGCGTAATCCCCAAATGTGTGGAAAAAATTACATAGTGTGTAGAATTATATTACAACTTATTTATGTAGTATTCCTACTAATTTTACAAAATAGTTAAATAATATGTACTTTATGTTCATTTCTACGTGTGGTATCACTTTTGTCTATCTACCATATAATTAATAAAATCAATTATATTAAATCATGAAAAATCTAACAAAGAAACTTCCCCATACATTTACTCAATGGGTGCTAATAATTGGGATTGTAGCGAATGTTCAATTCTTGAGTGGCTGTGCTTCTATGAACAATACTACACGAGGTGGAGCTATTGGTGCAGGTGCGGGTGGCGCAGCAGGTGCGGTTATCGGTAATGCAACAGGTAATACTGCAGTAGGTGCCATTATTGGAGCCGCAGTAGGCGGTGCTGCTGGGGCAGTCATCGGCCGACAAATGGATAAGCAAGCCGAAGAACTAGAAGAAAATTTAGAAGGAGCAACCGTAGAGCGCGTAGGCGAAGGTATTAAAATTACCTTTGACTCGGGACTGCTATTTGACGTTGATTCTGACCAGTTGCGTGCCGAAACCAAAGAAGGCTTATCAGAAATGGCTGCCACTCTGCAGGAGTATGGTGATACCAATATCTTAATTGAAGGCCACACTGACGCTACCGGATCTGATGATTACAACCAAAGTTTATCCGTAGAGCGAGCTGCTTCAGTAGCCAGCTATTTGCAAACGATTGGAGTGAGCAGTAGTCGCTTAATTACCGAAGGTTATGGTGAAGAGCAACCTATTTCGGATAATGATACAGAAGCTGGCCGTCAGCAGAACCGACGAGTAGAAGTAGCTATCTACGCTAACGATGATATGGTTAAAGCAGCCGAAAGCGGTGATTTAGACGAAGGCAGATAGAATCCATTTTATACAATCTTTAAGTTTTGGCAATGTGGGCAAGCAGTCATGTTATATAGATTTTGATCAATCCAATAATATGAACTAGTGTTATACATTGCCAAATTTCTAGTATTTCTATCCTCACTTAAAGTACACTATCCGGATGCGGCACTATCAATTAATAACTAGTCTACTCAAGTAGATGCAAGATTGCTGATGCAGTTTTTATAAGTAATGGCTTTTTTATTGACCTTCAGGCTGGTTACTCGGTTCAGAGCCACAATGTGCCTATTGCTACCATATTCTTAGGAAAGATTGCCTAAGCTGACGAGAACTTTTACGTAGATTTATAGTCAGGAACGTAAATCTCTAACAGTGATGCAATTGATTTTGACCCCCAATGAGTACCATTTGACGGGATGCAAGTAGACTATACTTAAGCTACAACTAGTATCTACGTACTGCTCATCAGTGGTTTAGACTTATTCACCGAAGTTAGCCTGTTAGTGAAAGAAACGTGAGGATTAGTTTTGAGAGAAGAATAAGGTTAATCTAATTCGCAATTATAGGAAAAGTTGATACCGAAAATGTCTAATAGGCTATACCCGATAGTGGAAGGTTAATTGGCATTGAAACGATAGAATATATACATACTCACCCTATTAAGGTGACGTTTATTGTTTGAGGGAAAAAGTATTGAAGCTATATATTGCCTTCTAAGGAGGTGAATATAATTAGCCGCCCCACTTATAAGAATAGCATTAACTCACTGACCATATATAGTGTGAAGGAGTTTGAAGGTGATGCACAAGGGCAAATTTTGGGATGACTAAGAGCGGTGAATAATTTCCTTGCCACTTTGTGGGCGTTACCGTCGGGGTGAACACAATAAGAAAGGAATTCTTAGAAGGTTTTAGTATTTAAGCTAATTGCAACTTAAACTAGAAAGCGTTCTCAAAAAAGACCGCTTTGGCATATTATTATAAGTGACGGTAGTATGAGAGCCGATGACACCCTGAAAAGGAATTAATGTAACGAATCAACTTCTTATAAGTAAAAACAATTACTCCAACGGTGAAGAGGCTAATCCAGAAAGATGAGTAGACATAATCTCTTCCAGCGAATCCTCTCTACTCTCAGCATAAACCCCTTCATGAAAGTCATTAAGCAACTCGATTCCGCCCTCGTACGTGCTAAACCGAGACGATGCCAACCAAGTGGCTAACCCCCGGCAAC
>NZ_JBARYM010000578.1:0-38524 GCF_049647865.1 Tunicatimonas sp.
GCCCAGGGCATAGAAAGAGTGTTCTCAGCCAATACTAGTTTTACCTTTCCGATAGGGGTCACCGAATATACACCGGCTGCCTTTGAGCTTACGAATTATGGTACTACTGGCAACGGAACTATCCGCGTTAATCCGGTGAATGAGTCTCACCCATTAGCAGCTACGGCAACCTCTTCCCTGGATTACTATTGGACTGTAGAGACATCCGGCTTTAGCACCGCTCCCAATATCAACCATACGTATATTTACTACGATGCTAACCCGGGTAATGAAGCGGAAGAAGATACCTACGTTGATGCTTACTACGATGGTCTGACTTGGCAAGAAGGATCAATAGCAAATGTAAACTCTGGCATCAATACCATTTCACTAACGACTAGCGAAGCTCTGAATCAGTACGATTTTACTGCTGGAGATGGCTTCGTTGATCCTACTATCTATTACAGTACTGGAGTAGCAACCGACTGGGATAATACAAACACGTGGAATACTGAGGCTGATGGTAGTGGTTCCGATGGTACTCCCACAACTTCAAGTCCCACCGTTATTCAAAGTACCCATACCGTCATCATCGGCACCACTGGAACGTATAACGCTGCTAACACTACTATTGAAAGCACCGGAATTCTAGAGGTTTTGGAAACCGATGGTACTCAGTACGATATTGGTACTATTAACGGCGAAGGCACGTTGAAGTTTACCGTAGCAGCTACGCCAGACATCCCTACACTAGATAATAATTTTGTAGTTGCTGGCGGCGGAACAGTTGAGTATAATTATTCTACAAATGGCACTCTCCCTACCAGTCAGAGCACATACAATCACTTAATACTATCTGGAACTCGAGTCTATAACCTTGATACTGATTACACTATAAACGGAGATTTATCAATTACCACTACTGATAGAGTAGATGACGATCAATTTACATTTACTGGTACATCGGGGGGGACTTTCGCTTTAGGAACTGGTTCGGAACTGAGGGTTGAAGGGCTCAATAGCTTTCCTTCGGGCTTCGGCACCTACAACCTTCAATCCGGTAGTTTAGTAAGGTACATAAACAATAGCGCGCAAACGGTAGCTTCGCTAAACGGAGCTAGCTACTGGGATATAATCTTTAGTGGAACAGGAATTAGAAGTTTAGCAGGCGACATCATTGTTGATGGTGATCTTACTATTGGTAGTGGCGCAAAACTATCCGCTGAAAACCATACTATTGCTATCCGGGGAGATTGGAACCGCGATAGTCGCAATAGCAGTGCATTCTTACCCGGAACTGGCACCGTTATTTTCAACGGGACAACACTTCAGGAAATAGATATAACCAATACCAGTAGTACCGAGAGTTTTGGCAATATTATTATTGATAACTCAGCAGGGGTAAATCTAGACAATGGAGGTCAGCAAGTGACTCAACTAAACATTACTGGGGACCTTACCTTTTCTACCGGAATGCTTGATCTACAATCAAAACCTCTTACCCTAGCTGGAAACCTCATTAACAATAATTTAGCCAGCACAACTCCTATTGTTGATGCAAGTACTGTAAGCTTCAACAATACAACCAATGATCAATCAATAGAAGGAGTTACCGGAGTAGATTTTACGAATCTGACACTGGCTAAAGCATCCGCTACTACCCTTTCGCTCAATGTACCCGTTAGTGTAAGTGGGGTGCTCAATATGGCTAACGATGGCAATTTGGTTTTACCGGGTAGCACTAACGACCTAACATTGGGTAGTGCTGCTGTTGTAACTGGCTCGTTTAGTAGTAACCGTATGATTGTAACCGGGGGCACTACCTCAGCTTCGCAGGTAATCAAGGAAGGAAGCAGCGACCCTGCTACTTACGATGTCACCTTCCCCATTGGAGTCGGTAGTAATTATACTCCGGTAAACATCGACGCTACGGCAATTACCACCACAGGCGGTAGTGTGGGAGTTCGCTCCATAAATGGTCCCGGTAGCTACCCTCTGATAGACGGTACCCGGGCCATTGATCGGCACTTCGTCTTAAACTTGAACAGTATTACTAATATCACCGGAAGCGTAGAATTTACTTACGCTGACAGCGATATTCAGGGTAGTGAAATAGACTACCTGTCTTGGGTCTACAATGGATCTTTAAGTGAAGCTACCAATGGGGTAGTCACTCCCGGTACTAACACCTTCGGCTCTAGCAACATTACTATAACCGATGCCTCTACCGAATGGGTAGCTGGGGAAGCAGGTGCCTTCTTTGACAAACTCTATAGCGTAGCTGATGGTAACTGGAATGTGGTTGGTACTTGGAATACGAATCCGCTTGGTGGTGGCACTTCGGCCGTTCCTTCCGAGTTCAATGAAGTAGAGATTCAAGCGGTCCATACTATTACCTCTTCCGCTGATGTTAGTGTAGCTGGGCTGCAACTCGATGGTAACTTAGTGCTTACCAATTCGGCCACAAGTTATGATTTTGGGATACTTACCGGTACCGGTCAGCTAACCTTCATCTCCGGTGATTTACCTACCTACAATGTGTTAGGAACCACGTTTTTTGACAATGGCACCGTAGAATTTACCGACGCAGGCAGTAGTTATAGTTTTTCCAATTTAGGTGGAGGGCAAAACTACCATAATCTAATAGTTAGTGGCACCCAAAATAAGACCTTAAGTGGGAGTATCATTGTTGACAATGATCTCACCGTAAACGATGTCACGCTAAGCGCCAACGGTAACAATATCTCACTCGGGGGCAGTCTGGGACTAAATAGTGGCAGTATAGATATAGGAACGGGCACGTTTGCCTTAGTAGGTGCCACCGCACAGTCGCTTCCTCCGGGTATTGACTTTAGTGCGGGTAGTGTTCAGTTTGACAATATTGGGACTAAGAACATTACTTCCGGCGGTTCATTCACTACTGGTAATTTCCGAATTTTAGCTGCTTCCGGTTCCGTAGATTTCAATACCGGAACTGATATCGTACTAATGGGAAACTGGTCTAACGCCAGCGCCAGCGGACCAAGCATCTACAGTAATGTGGAAGATCTGATTTTAAATGATGCTGCCGATCAAAACGTTGCTGGAGTCAATACCTTTCATAACTTAAACATTAGTAAAAATAGTTCTAACCCTGTAAACATTAGTGGAACGATTACCCTAGATAATGGTGCTAACGGAGGCGACTTAATTATTTCGGCAGATGATGTGGTAGGTGGAACCGCTGATTTTAACCTGTTAGGCAATTGGAATAATGGTGGCACATTTGCTACTACTGGCACAGTGAATTTTAATGGTACTACGAGTCAGACTATTGCAGGCGATAATACCTTTGGTTCGCTACTAATCAATAATACTACCGGAGTAAATACGGCCATTAACACCACTACTACTATTCTTGACGATTTAACCGTTACTAGCGGAGCGGCTCTTAACAATGGAAGTGGTACTAACGTAGTGTTTGGTGGAAGTGGCGATCAAAACATCAATGGAGCAGTAACGTTTCTTCAGCTAACTAAGCAAGGGGGCGGAACATTAACGCTAAATGATGCCAGCACAGTCAACCAAGCTTTAAATCTGACCGATGGCATTGTTAATACTACTGCTTCCAATTTGCTAGTGTTGGGAGCTAGTGCTTCTGTCACTGGTGGATCAGGTACTAGCTATGTAAACGGCCCCCTACAGCACACGGAAGATGCCATTGCCCCTATAACTAAAATTTTTCCTTTCGGTAGTGGTACTACGTATCGCCCAATTACGCTGAACTTAACGCAGGCTGATGCTGCTGCTTCATTCTATACCGGAATGCTAATTGAGACGGCTCCAACAGATCGCACCCTTCCGGTAGGTCTGGAACGTGTTTCTACAGTTCGTCACTATACTATTACGCAAACTTCAGCTGCCCCTCCAACAGCAGCGGCTGGAATAGCTTCTGCTAATGTAATAATCAACTATAACCTTGACGATAGATCAGACGTAGCTTCTACGTTACGAATCGCAAAAAGTGATGGCGCTAACTGGATTGATCTGGGCGGCACGGGTGATACTGGGGATGAAGTAGAAGATACTTTTGAGGCGGGAACAATTACATCCGGTACATTTACAACGTTTAGCGATTTTGTGCTAGCCTCTTCCGAAGCAGATAATAACCCCCTACCTGTTGAACTCATTGATTTCCAAGGCATTTCCACTGCGGACGGTGTAGAGCTACTGTGGACAACAGCGAGTGAGACTAACAACAGTCATTTTGTGGTAGAACGCCTGATAGGCGGATCATCATTTGATGAAGTAGTACAGGTAGAAGGAGGTGGTGATAGTGCTACTCCGTTATACTACGGAATTCTGGATACCCAAGCACCGTTCGGAATAGTTTACTACCGTTTGAAGCAGGTAGATTTTGATGGAACTAGCACTCGCTCTCGGACTATTGCGGTTATACATAATCCTCAAGAAGCTACGATTAGTATTCAACCTAATCCGGTAGAGAATTATCAGACTGTGATCACCGCTGCCGGGCTTGCTACCGAACAATCGGTAACCATCCGAATAACCGACATGACTGGATTCATGGTGCGTAATTACCAAAGAAATACCGACAGCATCGGGGGGATTACTATTACTTTAGCTGACCTGGATGCACTAGCATCGGGCTTGTATACTATCACTTTAGTCTCCGACCGCTTTCGCCATGCAGAGAAACTCATTATTCCATAGTAATGGTGGAATAATGAGTTGTCGTTTTTGATCTGGTTATTTTGTGTTGCCTCGAGGCGAAAAATGTAGGTAGGGCCTAAGTCCTGACGAGGCATTTTAACCGGGCGGCGATCCGCGAAGTGGCAACGCGAAAGAAGTGCTCGTAAAACGATGAAGTTATTGTTTTACCATTACATAGGCAGCTCTCTGCCTATTTCTTAAAGGGAATTTGATAGATTAGGTAGTAGTCGAAACGAAAGGACTCCTCGTTTTCTCCGGGGCCAAAACCCGGTATTTCGTAAGGTATGAGTGAAGGCTCACCCGCGAAGTTACGGGCAAACTTAAAGCGTAGATTGTATCCCAGAAAAATATTACGGTAGAGTTGTACTTTCATACCCGCCGTCATTTCTAACCAAATCACCCCGCGATTGCTATTTTGGGTCGTGATTTCCTGCGACGGCCAGAAAGCATTATTATTTCCATCTATATCTTCTGTATCATCGCGAGTTTGCAACGTCATTGCATCGGTCACTTGCGCCCGGGCAAAGCGCAATCCGAAGAAGATAATATCTCCATCGGCCCGAAAGCTGTTTTTTGATTGGTTGACCAGTAAATTTACATCCGGCCCAAATCGAAAGAAGGAACCTTGGCTTTGGTAGGTAAACGGGTTTTCCGCAAAGTTGCTACGCTGAAGTTCAGCTCGCCCGTATTCGGCTACTAGCATATAACGGCCAAATACAGCATCGGCCTGAAAGCTATACTGGGTATCATTGTTGCGGACTACCGTTCTCAACAAATTATTCACAGAAACCCCTACCCGCAGAGCCAGCGGCTCGTACTTACCTACTACATCCAGTGAATCGTCTACCTGGGCTTGAGCCAGATTGACGCTTAAAAGGCCAACCAAAATACTACCGAATAGAAACCTGAGCATTGGTAGGATTATTAATATTAAGAATTTCTTCGGTAATCTCAGGATCGAACAAACGCGTGGTATCGGTCATCCACACCGAATCTATTTGGTAGCGATTTTGCGCCAAACAGGTAGGTACTTGAAAAGTATCGCGCTGGTATAGTACGTTTACTTCCCGGAAAGGAGCATCATCTTGCTCAATCTCCAGAAATACTTTGATTTGCTCCCGCTCCTCAGAAATTGGTACCATTACTGTAAAGCTTCCATTTTCCGGAATGCTATCGTTCTGACTTAGGTCTTCTCGCTTTCCTACATCCGAGTAGATTCGACTGACTACCAAGGTATCCACTATCGTATCTTCATTAGCCGGATAGTTAAAGCGTAGTTGTAGATCATTGGTCATTTCGTACCGGCAAGTGTATATCCGAAAATTAACCCCATCGAGAAACTGATTGGTTTCAGCTCCTCGCAGCTGCACCGAATCAAAAGTGGTTTGCTCTTTATTGTACGCTAGACCCAAAAATCGCTGGTCAGGACCACACTCGGGTGAAGTTAAGGTTTGCTCCCGTCGGTAAGTAAGCACTAAAGTATCTAGCTTAGAGGTATTTCCTATTTCCCTGAAAATAGTTACAGTCGTACTATTACTCGTTGGATCAATGGGAACTCCTATTACATTGGGAGTAATTTTCTCAACCGGATTATTGCTTCCTTCTCTAAACACTAAAATATCATCTAATTCATCAGCTTCATTATTACTACCTTCGCCGTTTACTAGTTTAATAAATTCCAGTAGAACGATGTTGGTAGAGTCGGTAGTGCAGTCAGATTCGTCTTGGCAAGCGGCCAAACCAAAAAAAATGAGCGCGATCAACACGCTCAAGTGATTCTTTCTGTACCAAAATGCGTTATGCTCCATAGTCGTTCGTCCTACCAACGCGCAACAACTTACCTTGTTGCTTAACGCTAGGTGAGATAATAAATTAACGAGCGACAAATTTTGCTAATTTTGTAGACAATTAAAACCGAAGCACGCCTGTGAAGACGAAAGGACGAAAAAAAGATAAAGTAAACATCGTTACCCTGGGTTGTTCTAAGAATTTGGTAGACTCTGAAGTGATGCTTACCCAACTTAAAGGCAACCAGATTGATGCTACCCACGAATCAGCCCAGGATGAAGCGAATGTAGTGATTGTTAACACCTGCGGCTTTATTGATAACGCCAAACAAGAATCTATCGACACCATTTTGCGCTACGCTGATGCTAAGCAGGAGGGACAAATTGAGAAGTTGTACGTTACTGGCTGTCTTTCGCAACGCTACAAAGATGATCTGGAACAGGAAATTCCCGAGGTAGATGCTTTTTTTGGTACATTGGAGTTACCGCTGCTACTCAAAAAATTCAATGCCAATTATAAGCACGAGTTAGTAGGCGAACGAATTACTACCACCGCTCGTCACTACGCTTACCTGAAAATTGCCGAGGGCTGCGACCGTCCCTGCTCCTTCTGCGCCATTCCACTGATGCGCGGCAAGCACGTTTCCCAACCAATCGAAAATTTAGTGAAGCAAGCCGAAACTTTGGCCCGTAACGGTACCAAAGAATTGCTGCTAATTGCTCAAGACCTGACGTATTACGGTTTAGATATTTACCGGAAGCGTCGGCTGGCCGACTTACTGCGACGTTTGTCCGATGTAAAAGGTATTGAGTGGATTCGCCTGCATTACGCTTTCCCATCCGGTTTTCCGATGGATGTGTTGGATGTAATGGCCGAGCGATCTAATGTTTGTAATTACCTGGATATGCCGCTTCAGCACGGCTCTACCCGAATGCTTAAGTTGATGCGGCGGGGCATTACCCGCGAAAAAACCGAGCAATTGCTAAGTGAAATCAGAAACAAGATACCCGACATCGCTCTACGTACTACGCTCATTGCTGGGCACCCTGGGGAAACCGAAGAAGATTTTGCTCAAATGCTGGAATTCGTGGAACAGACCCAATTCGACCGGTTAGGCATTTTCGCTTACTCCCACGAGGAAGGAACCCACGCATTTAACATGGCCGACGATATCCCTGAGGAAGTAAAACAAGAGCGAGTTAATCAGGTGATGGAAGTTCAAGAATTAATATCCTGGAAAAAGAATCAGCAGAAGATCGGAAAAACGTTGCAAGTATTGGTTGATCGTAAGGAAGGTGGCTACTTCATCGGACGAACCGAAGCCGATTCACCGGAGGTAGATAACGAGGTACTGATTCCGGCTCAGGAAAATTATTTACGCTTAGGCGACTTCGCGCGTGTAACCATTACCGATGCTTCTGAGTTCGACTTATTTGGAACCGTGGCGCAACCCGCCCATTTAGATCGACACATAATCTCAGATGACACTAGAAAAACTACCCCTAGCCAAAACCCAACAGTTTGATCCTATCTTTTTAGACTACCTTGCCGGTGAATCCAAGCTGAACTCCTTCTACCATCGTCCACCCCAATTAGCAAGCTTTTCTGAGCAACTAGCTGAAAAGCAGTTCTCGGCCGAGCAACGATCTACGTTGGTAGCGGTGCTCCAGCAGCAGTATCAATCAATAGATTCTTCAGCAGCCGTCACTGAAAATATCCAAGGTCTGGCGGACGATAAAACGTTTACCGTCACCACTGGGCATCAACTCAATATTTTTACCGGGCCGCTTTATTTTATCTATAAAATCGTCACAGTCATCAATGCTTGTCGGGAGTTAAAGGAAAAGCATCCCGACCATAAGTTTGTGCCGGTGTACTGGATGGCTTCGGAAGATCATGATTTTGAAGAAATTAGCTACTTTTCCCTGTTCGGAAAAACCTATACCTGGGAGACCGACCAGCAGGGAGCGGTTGGTCGCTTTCAACTCAATGGCTTGGGCGATGTGCTAGATGCCCTGCCCGAGAAAACTCCAATATTTGAAGAAGCCTACCATAAGCAAGAGAATTTAGCGGATGCAGTACGCTACTACGTAAACGAGCTTTTTGGCAAGTACGGATTGGTGGTACTAGACGCTGATGATGCTCAACTGAAATCATCTTTTGCTGCCGTAATGAAAGATGATTTACTAAATCATACTGCTAAGCAAAAAGTAGAAAAAACCTCCGCTAAGCTGGAGGAGCTAGACTACAAAACCCAGGTTTTCCCCCGGGAGATCAATTTATTTTACTTGCACAAAGCGAGTCGAGAACGGATTGTGCGGGAAGGAGAAAAATTTCAGATACTAAATACGAATCACATTTTTTCAGAGGAAGAATTGCTTCAGGAGTTAGAAGAGTATCCCGAACGATTTAGCCCCAACGTAATTCTGCGTCCGCTTTACCAAGAAGTAATTTTACCCAACCTAGCCTACGTTGGTGGGCCTTCGGAACTCTCCTACTGGCTACAACTGAAACCGGCTTTTGACCACTACCAAGTAACTTTTCCTATTTTGATACCCCGTAATTTCGCGTTGGTTATCAACAAGACCAATGCGAAGAAACTACAAAAAGTAGCTATTCCGACAGAAGATCTATTTCTAGATACTCAATCTTTGGTTAAGAAATTTGTGGAGGATAATACCGATGCTAACATTTCACTCCAAGAAGAAAAATCGGCTTTAGCGCAGGTTTTTGAGACAATCAAAGAAAAGGCTCGCGCCGTAGACGGCAGTTTAGAAGGATTTATTGGGTCGGAAGCCAACCAATCGTTCAAAAGCTTAAGTAATATTGAGAAAAGGCTCAAAAAGGCAGAAGAGCAAAACCAAGAAACATCGGTTAAACAGTTGGAAGGGTTAAAAGACAAACTGTTTCCGGAAGGATCGTTACAGGAGCGAAAGGAAAACTTTCTGAACTTCTACATCAATAATCCTCATTTTATTGAAGAACTACTGGAAACATTTGATCCGTTTGATTTTCAGTTTCATATCTTGAATGAAGGGGAATAATGACTAAGGCTGAGCTGCGTTGGAAATATAAAGCCAAAAGGAAGACGCTCACTAATCAGGAATACACTCAGCGTAATAAGCAAATTTTCACCTATTTCCGTCAGCAATTTTCGGTTACTCAACCAACTACCGTGCATTGCTACCTTTCCTCGGCAAAAAAACGAGAGGCTAGTACTGATTTGATTATCGCGTATTTGTTATCTCAAACTCAAATACAAGTAGTTACTCCCCGCAGTCATTCCAATGGAGTTCTTACGCATCACCTTTTCACTCACGATGCTGATTTAGAACTCAACCAATGGAATATTCGCGAGCCTTTGGTTTCAGCCCCCCTAGTTCCGATAGAAGAACTGGACTGGATAGTGGTTCCGCTATTAATTTTTGACCGTTCTGGTTATCGGGTGGGGTACGGCGGGGGGTACTATGACCGTTTTTTAGCGCAATGTCGGGCTAATACAGTTAAGGTTGGCCTTTCGCTCGAGTCACCCGTTGATCAAATTACCGATGTTGATCAGTATGATATTCCGCTAGACTTCATCATTACCCCTTCTAAAGTGTTTTCTTTCTGAAGGTTTATTGTTTAGCATACTCAAGTAGATGATCTGCTACCAACACTCCCTGATTGGGTGAATATGAGCTAGGCTTAATGAAGGCAGCAATATCATTTACCTTTTGGGTAGTTTTCATTAGCGATAGACTTTGCCCCAATTGATACAGATGATGAGTTTGACCGCCCTTTTGCCGGGTTGCGTAGTAAAGCTGTTCATTAGCGTCGTCCCAATGTACTGCGTAAGGTACTTTGGTAGGAAAAGTAGTGATCACTTCAGTATAATTACCATTTAGATCAGCCTTTTTTAAGGCGGATTGCCCACTATTAACATCCATCAAATCAGTAAAGTACAGAATCCCAGCACGCTCATCAATAGTAAAATCACTAATAAACGTGATTCCAGCTTGGGCACCGATTCCTTTGTTAATTACTATTTCGTTTTTGCCGTTGGCTCCAATTGCTCTTATCTCCCCCTGCTTATTGAGCCAGTAAATTTTACGCTGACTGTGGTCAACTTCTATTTTTTGCGGGTGCTGCCACTCTGATAACTGCTGGAAGTGCCGTTGTACCCAGAAGGGAAGTTGTCGATAGCGTACTTGATGGTCGCAGCGAGTGAGACATAAAGCAGCGAGGATTGCACAAAGAACTAGGGTTAAGCGGGTGGGCATGGTTGAAGTTTCCTTTGTTATTAGTAGTTTTACCTCACCTATTGTCACCCAACAAACTAAAAAAAACGATATACCCTTCGTCCCACTCCTTATAGTAGAAAATTTTTTTTCTATTTTAGTTACAATTTACTACCCTACGTTTACCAAGCTATGAATACCAAAAAAATACAAACGGTTTACGAAGATCAAGATGTGATAGAAGCCATAAACCATAGCAAAAGTTTAGACCCGGTTATTCGCCATTTATACCATACCAACTTCGATAGTGTTACCAGCTACATTCGTTCTAATAGTGGCAACGACGAAGATGCCGAAGACTTCTTTCAGGAAGCCATTGTAGTTTTTATCAATATTGTTCGAAAAGGAAATTTCAGAGGTGACAGTAGTATTAAAACGTTTTTGTACTCTATTGCCCGCAACTTATGGCGTAATGAGCTAAAGCGACAAAACCGAGTATTGATGCGAGAAACTAATTACTACGAACAAACTGAAAAGGAAGAAAAGGACATTCAAGAGAGTATTGGTGAAAACGAAGTTAAGGATCAACTACTCCATCTTTTAGAGAAGCTAGGAGACAACTGTAAAAAGATTCTTCTTCTTTTCTACTACGAGAACTTACCGATGAAAGAAATTTTTCAACACATGGGTTACGAAACCGAACAGGTAGCTCGTAACATGAAATACCGTTGTATGAATAAGCTGAAGGGCTTGCTTAATGAGCATCCCGAAATGAAACAGAACTTTAGAAGTTTATTAGCAAATGGATAAATTGAATGACATGAATAGAGCGGAACGGATTGACCGCTACGTGAAGGGTGATCTAAACCCTGAAGAACTTCAGAAGTTCCAGATGGAGATGCAGCAAGATAGCACACTGCAACAGGAAGTTGAAGATACCCAAATAATGCAAGCGCTACTTCAGCACCAAGGGTTAAAAAACGAAATAAAAGCCGTTAGAGCAGCTATGAAGGCTGAAGGTAGCCCATCAACAGTAGTAGAAGAAACTCCCAACACGCTTTCTACTCCCGAAGAACCGTTTGGTGTAAAAGAAGAAGATGATGTAAAAGCGGTGCCGATGTTCCAATGGATGGGTCGGGTTGCTGCTGGGTTAGCGATTATATTAGTAGGATATTTGACTATTCAATACGCTACACTTTCGCCCGAGCGACTGTACGAAGAGCGGATTGCTAATGAGCCTCCGTACCTAGGTCTTTCTAACCGAAGTATGGAAGATCAAGAGGGTACCATAGCCGACCAAGTGCGGGTTGAGTACCAGTTTGGTAATTATGAAGAAGTACTTCGTCTTTATGGCGAGTTGAAAAAACCTACCTTTGCCGAAACGTTCCGGGCTGGATACGCCTACTTAGAGCAAGGACGTACCGAGGAATCAATTACCGCTTTTCAGCAAGTAATGGAAGATCAAAGTGCTTTTATGATTAAAGATAAAGCGGAATATTATTTAGCACTAGCATACCTTCAGGACGGGCAGATTGAAACGGCAGTTAATATGTTAGAAGTCATTCATAAGGATGATGACCACGATTACGAAGACTCACTAGGTAGTTTATACTTATGGAGATTACGCTTGCTAAAAATGAAGTACTAATTTAGTGCTCTATCAATTAAATTTTAATTTTAAATGTTAACCGGGCACTAGGCAGTTTGTCGGCTAGAACGTATTCGCTGCTTTATTGTAATAACCGCTCCGGCAATTAACACAACCGCTAGTCCGGCCACAAGCCACCACACCCAGGAATAATTACGGTAAATCGGGGCCGGATCGCCGATAAAAACAAAGTTTGCCCAGTAGTATGGCGTACGCAGCTCTTTCGTTTCGGGGTCACGTAAATAGTCAAGCTTGGCTTGCCGTAGGGCTTCATCTTTGGTGTAGCCTTTTTTGAGGTAGTAATGCATTTGCGATGCGATGTCCGACGCTGCTTTGTCATCCGCCTTCCAGAGGGTAGTAACAATGTTAGGGCAACCCGCGTAAGCAAAAGCCCGAGCCAAACTGATAATTCCCTCTCCCTTCACCAAACGGCCATTACCCGCATCGCAAGAGCTGAGAACGACTAGGTTTACACTATCTAATCGCAAGTTGTATAGCTCGTGCGTATAGAGCCGGTGCCCAACGATAGACTGCTTATCCTCAGGATAAAAAGCAATAAAGGATTGCAGCGGATTTTCATCATTCACCGAGGCATGGGTGGCCAAGTGTAGAATGTTATAAGAACCGGCAATTTCTAAAAATAGCTGTTTGGTCGCTTCTTCCTCTAGGTATAAACTCCCCCCCACACTAGCTACTTCTTGCCGAGAGAAATACAATGGACTTAATGAATTGTCTCGGACCGAACCGACGTTACGGCCCGCAAAAGGAGCCATCGCCAACACCTCCTGATTTTTTGCTTGAGCGGTTTCTCGTAAGTGAGCATTGTACAGCAATGTGCCGGAAAAGGCGTAGCTGATAGTATAATCATGCAGCAAAAATTTGTCCTCTTGAGTATCTTTCGCTAACATCTCAAACGGAAGGTAACTTAGCTCTCCGGCGGGGATCACAATTAACCGCTTCTTCTGAGCAAGAGACTCAGCAACTGGCTCAATCAGCTTTTTGTACAACTGTACACTCCACTGGTTCTGATACTTATCGCCGTAGTCGTAGGCAAACAAATGATTTTGCACATTTTTCCAAGTATCTCTGAATGCGGTATCTAGTGTTACTTGGTGCATTGCTAGAGCATTCTGCTCAATCGCAAAAACGTAGAGTTGCTCCTCACCCATGAAATATTCTAGCAATAGGTCCTCATGATTTAGCAGTTGCGATTGCCAGGCGGCTAAGTCAATAGTATCCTCTTGGTACTTAAGTTGATAGTATTTTTCGTCTTGCTGGAGTTGTTTTATTGTCCGCGCCAGCGCAATTTCCAGATCATTTATTTTCTGCCGGTATTCTTCGTTTTGAGCCGAATCACTGCTTTCTACTAGTTTTAGACGGTTAGCAGTAACTTGCTGCTTAATCAATTTCTCTTCGCTGACCAAGCTATCATTTACTTCCCCCGAAGTTTTAATATCTACTTCCCGCAAAATTTCGGTCAACACCGAGGCTTTACTCTTTTCCGAAAACTGTAGTGCCAATTCGGCGTAGCTATTATCACCCGAAAGTTGATATAAATGGTACGCCGTGCGAATAGCGTCTTCGTACAACGAATGCACCTGATTGACAAAAAACAGCTTAGCTTCCTCATTGTCATAAGTCTTCTGCGTATACCGCGCCACTCGAATTGCCTCTTGAAAGCAATTTAGCGCGTGCAGTAGATTAGTAGTATCCTGATTCTGTCCGTAGTATTTTACGAAAGCATTTCCTTTGCTCTGTAAAACTTTAAACTGCTTTAATGGTAATATAGCCTGATGTCTATTATCTGGATTTTTTGTTACATCAGTTTCATCAAATCCAAAAGTAGTATTAATGAGAGCTTTATGATAGTAGTTTAATGCCTGCCAAATATTATCTTGAGCGATTGCTATATCACCTAAACTCCGGTACGCACTGGCGATGTAGGTATTTTTACCCTTTACACCGTCTATATTAACCTTAATTGTTTTTTGAAAGTAGTTAATAGCCGAGTCGAATTGATGTGTCTTAAGGAACAATGTACCCAGGCTGTTATTAATGGGCATTTCTAGCATCGAGTAGGGATTTTGCTGGGCCTTCCAAAGATAGACTGATGCACTATCGTACTCCTGCAAAGCAATATACGAGTTACCTAAACCCTGATACAAAAAAGGCAGATAAGTTTGGTACTTCAGAACACTTTTATAACGCTGTATAGCCTCCTGATGATGTTCTAGCTTAGCGAAAGCAACAGCTATGTTAAGGGTAAATATTACTTGAGCCGCTACATAATCAAAACCCTGTTGAGGCATGACCAATAGTGCCTTATCGTAATAGATAACTGCTTGCCGATAATTTCCCAATGAGAAGTTGAATGCTCCTAAAGAGTTGTATAGTCTTTCAATGTCTTCCAGGTTTTCACCGTAGCTTACTACTACTTCTTCCGCTTTATCATAGTAATAACCAGCTGAATCGTAATTGCTCAGATAGTAGTAGGTATTCCCCAAAAATACATACTCGTTATACAAAGAAGAGTCAGCAACGTTAAGTCCAATCTTAATACTTAAAGCTTTACGGTACTGCTGTTTGGCCAGTTGTAACTCATTTCGATTAAGGTATATACTACCGATCCGCTGATAGCAGAGTGCTAATGTATAAGCTTTAGGAGCTTTATCTTGTAGTAACTCAATCGCTTTCTGGTAGTGGGCAATAGCAACGTCATATGTTCCTTCACTAGCATTATCAAGATCAAAAAGAGCCTCCCCTCTCGCGAAATATTTCTCCGCAGTAGATTCGCCGACTTGCGATTGGCCAATAAGAGGGAAAAGGCAGCCGAAAAGTATACCAAACTGAACTACGAGTACTTTTGGCATATTTCTTTCACACTATATTACTTTAATATCTATCTAGCATCACCTATTGCAATAACGTATCGAGGGTTCTTCTCAATACGTCCGTTGTCGGCTGATTGCCCCCGATCTTCAATAGCTTCCAGTAGTTCTGGGGCTAACTCTCGCACCGCCTCTAAGCTACTATAGTAGTATAGGCGTAGTTCTAACGAAGATGTAGTTTCATTATCATCAAACAATACATAATTAATGGTATAATCCCGAGCAAAGCCTTCAGGGAGTTGTTCACCTTGAAATTCTTGATCTTGAATTGCAATCACTGTTTCCCGAATGTTAATGGAACCGTCTAACTGCCCCTGCTGGTTTTCTACAAAAACCAACTCAGAAGGTGAAGCTTCGTAGCTACCAAAAGTAAGGCGGCTATCATCCGGTTCATTAAATTCCGGACTTAAAATACTTTCTTCTTTGTCAAAGTTAATAATTCGCTCAGGATAGTCCACTCCAGTAATCAGTAAAGTGGTTTGGCAAATTGTCTTTTTATCCTTCGAGATGTAAGTAATGAAGTACTGAACCCCAGAAGTACTGGTCTTTATATTTACGATACCTTTCTCCGGGCTAATATCTAAGCCAGAAGGGTACGCGCTAAAGTTTCCATCCGGAACGTAGCCACTGGCAAACAACGGTGCTAAAAATTCCTTTTCACCAGGAAAAACTACTTGCGTCTCGTAATTCAGATCGCAAGTCTCAACCTTAGGCTCATCAATAAAAATATTGGTTTCGCAAACCACCTCCGATTCTTTGATGCGGAATTTCACTACGTATTCTTTGCCGTACTCGCTGGCGTTTACATCGATTACCCCAGTTTCAGTATCAATCGCCAAACCACTAGGCGTAACGGAGAAACTACCCTCGGGCATTTCACTATCAAACATGGGAGAGACGAGTTGATCGCCGGGGGCTCCATCGGGAGTATATACTACGCTTTCGTAGGAAAAAGCGCAGGGATCAGGATCGTCATCTTTACAATCACAAATATGTTCACATCCTGAGAATAAAATTACTAAAGACACTAAGGTTGTTAGGTTGGCAGTTAACTTTTGCATAATACTGTTTTAGGTTAGTGGTAGAAATGGTGTAGTTGTAACTCTACTGCTTACCAAAAATAGCTTTTTTTTGCCCTATTTGAATAATTATTTTCATTATTTTAAAATATATTCAAACTTCAGAAATAAAGTTTTTACTTATTTACATCTTTTTTTTGCGAAGTTTTAACACTTTAGTTTAAAACACCTTTTAAAGCATAAATCAATCAATTTTCTTTATCAAAATAGCACTTCATTTTCGTCGCGTGGTTTCTACGAAGCTACTATTTGGCAACTATCATCATAATTATACATCCTGGTTTTTCGCTAACTTATACTATTGGTAGATAAACGTTCTACTAAGTATAGTCGTCTATAGTTTACTCTTGCTCCACAGTAGTAAAGCTCTCTTGCTATTACATGCATCTCTGCATGGATTGTATTATATAAAGATATAGTACATAGCTGCTGAATTTCAATTTTCTAATATAAATATTAGGGTTTCTTTTGGTAAAATTGTAAAGAGCTAAATAACAGGTACTTACTATAGGTCACTATGATTAATGATTCAGTTTCGGGAGAAGAGGTATTAACCCAAATCGGGCGAGAGTTACAGAATAAAATCGCTCGGATTCGCTCATGCAACCAAACATTGACTGCTTTTTTTGAAAGTACGGCTGGTGAAGATCATAAAAAGTATTTTTCTACTATTGAGCAAGATTGCTCCGATCTGAAAAGTATTATTCATAATTTGATTGATCTGGATCGTTGTTATGAGGAAAATCCTAATCTCAAACCCTCACCTACTCACTTAAATCGCTTTTTGTCAGACTTGGTGAATGATTATGATTTGGAATCCATCCATAAAAAACGAGTCAAACTTCACTTTGAGGATATAGATGAGGCTATTCATATCATAATTGATCCTCAGGCCATACAGCGGGCATTTTCTTATATTCTATCGAATGCTATTAAATTTTCTCACCCCGATGGTGAGGTGGTTATTAAAGTTATTCGCTACGCTAATGTGGCTAATATTTCTGTCGCCGATCAAGGGATCGGTATTCCTAAAAAGCTTCGCCCGTATTTATTTAGCAAGTTCACTAAGGCAGCTCGTCGTGGAACTAATGGAGAAGAATCGGCTGGATTAGGATTATATTTAACTAAAAATATTATAGAGAAGCATCAGGGTAGTATTTGGTTGGAGAGTGAAGAAGGGGTAGGTACTAATGTGTTTATCAATCTACCTATCCGCGACCGACTGTAATAGTTAAAAGCTTATAGTCTTGAGTTTGTACTCACTTCAATACGCTTAAAACTAGAAACTCAGAACTTTAAATTTTAACCCACCATTTTTGCTACCAATCTTCCTTGGCACTGCGTATCTTTGAAGTCGCAATTACATACGCATGGCCTATTCCTACATTAAAGCAATTCATATAATTTTTGTTGTTACTTGGTTTGCCGGACTTTTCTATATTGTCCGTCTTTTTGTTTATACCGTAGAAGCGCACGCTGAGTCTGAACCTAAGCGATCTATTCTACTTGAGAACCTCACATTATGGTCTAGGCGGCTTTGGTTTGGTATTACTTGGCCCTCCGCTATAATTACTTTACTGCTCGGTAGTTATTTTTTGCATTTTTACGCTAACAACATGCCCAGTTGGCTGTGGATTAAGCTAGGATTTGTAGTAGTGCTGTATCTCTACCATCTACTTTGTCATCGTATTTACCGTCAACTTCAGCTTGGTGAAGTACGCTATACCTCGCAGCAACTACGAATCTGGAATGAAGTAGCGACTATTATTTTAGTAGCGGTGGTCTTTCTCGTTGTGCTAAAGAGCACTCTTAGCATGGTTTATGGCTTAGTGGGCTTAATTATTTTTGCCGTAGTTCTGATGATAGCTATCCAATTGTATAAGCGAATCCGAACCAAAGGTAAAATTTAGTGCAAAACGGGAATTTGCTCATTCTTTACATCGTTACCCTTCTACAAACTATAGCTATGAAAAACCTGATCACAATTACTACCATTTGCCTCTCTATAAGCGGAATATACTCTTGTAGTGCTCCGTCATCTCAAGAAGCTGCTACTCTTCCTATCTATGGTGAGCGTTATTACGATGCTCAACTTCAAGATACGGTATACCATCAAATAGCTAATTTCGCCTTCGTTAATCAGGATAGTAGCAAAATCACTCCCGCCACGTTTGAGGATAAAATCTACGTAGCTGACTTCTTCTTCACTTCTTGCCCTACCATTTGTCCTATTATGAAGAAGGAAATGCTTCGGGTATACGAAGAATTTAAGGACAATGAGCAAGTAGCTATTCTCTCTCATACTATCGATCCGGAGTACGACACCGTAGGTTTGTTACACGACTACGCCCAGCGGTTAGGAGTAGATAGTGACACTTGGCACTTTGTTACTGGTAATAAAGATGAAATATTTGACATTGGACTTAAAAGTTATATGGTAACCGCTATGGAAGACGAAGAAGCTCCGGGGGGGCGCATCCACAGTGGCGCATTTATCTTAGTAGACAAGCAGCGGCGCATCCGCGGTACGTACGATGGCACCGTTACCGAACAAGTAGATGTTCTTATTAATGATATTCGCCGCTTACTTCAGAAAGAAGAACGAATGGCTTCTTCATGAAACTAGGCGTTGTACTCTTTACATGTTGGTTTTTATCTGGCTGCGACGGTGGTAAGTTCCAAAACTCGGCAACCCAAAATCTGAGTCGGGCTGATAAGCTACACTACGAACAATACATGATTCAAGGGCAACAGCTCTACGCAACCCACTGTAGTAATTGCCACCAACCCGATGGAACTGGATTGGGTCAATTGATTCCACCCTTGTCACAGTCCGACTATATGTTAGAAAGTCTATCCCGAACGCTTTGCATCATTAAGTATGGTCTAAACGAGGAGGTTGTTGTTAATGGGAAAGCTTATGATCAACCTATGCCAGCCAACGAGCGGCTAACCAATATCGAGATAGCTCAAATCACCACGTATATATATAATTCTTGGGAACATGAGCAAGGGTATATTCCAGTTAAAAAGGTAGCTCAGGAAATTAGTAAATGCCAATGAACTATGATTTTATTAATTTTCGTTTGTAAAATTACATGCATAAGCAATTATTTCAATACAATAGATAAGTAGAATGAAAGTTGCTTTATTTGTAGTAAATGGGAAAATTAAGCGTTAAGTAAATATTAGCGTAATAGCCGAAAATGATGTTATTGAAGAAATACCTTACGTTGGCGGTTACGTTTTGCTGAGTTATAGTATTAACCTATGTAGGCTTTTGTAATGAAAGACAGTGTCATATTAGATCGCATCAGCCGAGGAGATGAAAAAGCGTTGGATGAGTTGTATCGAAAGTACTACCGTATGATGACGCGAGCGATCATTAAAAATAATGGCACCGAACAAGAAGCAAAAGATATTTATCAGGACGCGCTAATTGTTTTTTGGCAGAAAGCGGTGAGTCACCAATTGGTGCTTACCTCTAAGATTAGTACGTATATTTATAGTATTTGCTTGAATTTATGGCGCAAAGAGTTAGATCGGAAAGGCCGACTAATCCACGAAGAGAAAGATGGTATTGAATATATTGACAATGAAAGCCAAGAGCGAAATAAAATTATTCGAGATTGTATTCAACAATTGGGTGATACTTGCCAAAAGATACTGATGTACTATTACTTTGACGATATGTCTTTACAAGATATTGCCCAAAAGTTAGGATTTGCGAATACAGAAACGGCAAAAACGAAGAAGTATAAATGTAAGAAGCGGTTGGATAACTTAGTAAAAACCAATTATTCAGCCAGTGATTTTTTAGATTAGACTTTATGGATCAAAAATTTACATATTCTGAACAAGTAGACCACTATCTGAAAGGTAAACTCTCCGAGACTGAACGGATTGCATTTGACGAAAAGATGCAGCAGGACCCCTTGTTGCAAAACGAAATAAAACTCCAGCAAGAGATCTTTCAGGCAATAGGTGAAACCAGAAAGGCAAAAATTAAAGCTCGTTTAAATCAAGTGCCGGTAGATCAATCGCCTTGGGTGATTGGATCACCTTTTAGAATAGCTGCTATAGTATCTGCTCTATTCATCACTTCAGTGGGCACGTATTTGGCACTTACTCCTTCCGATACCAGCATTCTTACGCCGGTAGATATAGCTTTATCCAACACACCTACTACGGATGAGCAGCCAGTAGTAGAGCCTCCTAAGCCAACAATAACTTCGAGAGCTATTCCTGACGTAGTAATTGCTGAACTTGATGATAACACCTTAGTGGCTGACGCCCGCCCGACTAAAACTCAGCAACCTGCTGTCCGGGAGTTACCTACCATTCGTCGCCCGGCGGTTACTGCTGAATTTTCTGAAGATGCGGTTCAATTAGATTATAGTGATTTTGAAACACCTCAGAAGCAAGCTCTACAAACGAATGATTCTGGTGAGTCTAACATTAGCGTAGAACGTGTGCTAGATGAAGTATATCCGTTTCATTACCAATTTTACGATGATAAGCTGTTTCTGCACGGATATTTTGCAGAAGAGCCTTACAAAATTATTGCGCTAAATACAGAAAGCGGTCGTAAACTTTATCTTGAATATGCTAAAAACTACTATCTTTTAGAAGAACAGACAGAAATTTCGCCGCTCATACTTATTCAAGATACTCCGCTAGTAAAGCAGCTCACTCGTCTAAGTACTACAAATTAGTCGAATTACCCTGAAATTTCTCAAAATCAGCTAACCCTTCTGGGCGCACTCCTTGAGGATGTACCAAATGGACTACGGTTCTGATTAGGATTTTGATGTCTAGCTTTAGAGAAAAGTTATCAACATACCAAGTATCCAACCCAAACCGCTTGGGCCAACTCAGTGTATTACGGCCGTGTACCTGTGCCCATCCAGTAATACCGGGCCTTACCTGATGCCGTTTTTTTTGCTGCTCACTGTAAAGCGGTAAGTATTCTACCAACAACGGACGCGGGCCAATCAGTGACATATCTCCTCGTAACACATTCCATAACTGGGGTATTTCGTCTATAGAGTACTGACGCAGAAATCGGCAAAAATCACTAAGCCAAGCTCTTTGTTTAAGCACTTCAGTTGGGTACATTGTTTTAACTTTATATAGAACAAAAATTTGTTCCCGATACCCTACTCGAGCTTGAGAAAAAACGGGGTGTTCTTGTCCAGCTATTCTTAAGAGCAATAATAATCCGCCAGTCATTGGGGTTAAAATGAGTAGCAGAACCAGAGCCAAGACCCAATCAAATCCATGCTTTACAATAACATATCTCATTTATAGTCGGCTGTTCAGCGCAATAAACATCAGAAGATCGCACAAAATCGTTATAATTTGTAAATTTGTGCCACCTTTTTTTATAAAAGCAATTTTCATCTTTTCACTCTATGAGCCAAACTATCTCTGAAACAAACTTTCAGTTTCCTGGCCAAACGGATTTCTACCGAGGCAAAGTCCGCGATGTATACTACCTAAGTAATCAGCTATTTATGGTTACTACGGACCGTATCTCGGCCTTCGATATTATACTGCCTAAGCCTATCCCCTACAAAGGGCAAGTACTTAATCAAATTGCTTTTGAATTTCTGACTGCTACTGCTGATCTCGTTCCCAACTGGGTAGTAAATGCCCCTGACCCTAATGTGATGGCCGGGTTTTGTTGTCGCCCCTACCCTGTTGAAATGGTAATTCGGGGTTACTTAGCGGGGCACGCATGGCGAGAATATCAAGCTGGGAAACGAACCCTTTGCGGAATACCCCTTCCCGAGGGATTGCGAGAAAATGATCCGTTTCCTGAGCCTATCATTACTCCGGCTACTAAAGCTCAGGAAGGACACGATGAGGATATTTCTCGCGAAGAAATTATTCGGCAAAATATTGTTTCAAAAGAAGAATATGAGCAATTGGAAATGTATACCCGACAATTATTTGATTTAGGATCGCGTTATGCTCAGGACAGAGGTTTAATTTTAGTGGATACTAAATATGAATTCGGTACCTTTGAAGGTGAAATTCATTTGATTGATGAGGTACATACGCCTGACTCTTCGCGCTACTTCTACACCGATAGGTACGAAGAGCGGCAGGAAAAAGGCGAACCACAAAAACAGCTATCGAAGGAATTTGTACGACAGTGGCTCATTTCAGAAGGGTTTCAAGGGAAAGAAGGGCAGAAAATACCGGAGATGACTAACGAAGTAATAGGGGGTATCTCAGACCGCTACATCGAACTGTATGAGAAATTAGTCGACCGAAAATTTGTCCGAAATGAAACCGGTGACATACTACAGAGAATTGAGAAAAACATAATGAATACCCTATAGTTAACTTTACAATTTAATTCACACTAATCTGGCTTTAGCCCATGAAATACGCAGTTGATAAACAAGAAAAATACACAATCGTTAAACTCAGCGAGGAAAAATTAGATGCTTCAGTAGCTCCTGAACTCAAGTCAGAACTCATTACCATGCATGCCGAAGGAGCGCAGAATATGATCCTCGACATGTCTAATGTAAAATACACCGACTCTTCAGGGCTAAGTGCACTTTTAGTAGGTAACCGAGTATATCGTGAAGATGGCGGGTTTTTCGTGCTCTCCGCCCTAAACGACCACGTAGTAAAGCTAGTAAAAATCTCTCAATTGGATAGCGTACTTACCATCTACCCTACTCCTCAGGAAGCAGTAGATGCTGTATTTCTGAATCAACTAGAGAATGATCTAAATAGTGAAGCTTCTGAAAGCGAGAACGGTAAGGATTAATTATTGTCTTTTCAACTCAAAATACTCGGTTCTAATTCAGCAACTCCCGCGTTTGGTCGCTACCCAACGAGTCAGCTACTTACAGTAGGTTCTCACTATTTTCTAATAGACTGCGGGGAAGGTTGCCAGATGCAACTGAGTCGATACCGAGTACGAACGAGCCGAATTAGTCAGATATTCATCAGTCACCTTCACGGTGATCATTACTTTGGGCTAATCGGTTTGCTAAATACCTTTGGCCTGATGGGGAGAAAAAATGGACTTACTTTGTATGGCCCACCAAAACTAAGTGATGTATTAACCGCTCATTTTAGAGCGTCACAAACGGTATTGGGGTTTCCTATCCATTTTGTAGAACTGTATGCTACTGAACCGAACACCATTCTTGAGAATGCTCAACTTTCGGTAACTGCTTTTCCGGTACAGCACCGGATTGACTGCTGGGGTTTTCTATTCAGGGAAAAGCCTAAGCCTCGGCGTATCAATAAAGAAACCATACCCGCCGACCTTTCGGTGGAGGATATTATTGCGTTAAAAAATAGTCAGAATGTGGTGAATACCGACGGAACCATTCGCTATCAAAACGAAAAATATACCTTGCCACCTCGCAAAAGTCGTAGCTACGCGTATTGTGCGGACACCCGGTACTTCGAGCTGCTGGCTGAATGGGTTAGTGAAGTAGATCTGCTTTACCATGAAACCACTTTTATGGACCAAGAGCGCGAACTAGCTGAACAGCGCTACCATAGTACTACTTTACAGGCAGCAACTATTGCCAAACGAGCTAAGGTTGACATACTACTCATTGGTCACTTCTCCAGCCGTTATCGCGACCTATCTCCCCTTTTGGAAGAAGCTAAAACCGTTTTTAGTAACACCTTGTTAGCGACAGAAGGTCAAGATTTTACGATACCGGAATAATGTCTCATACCGCTTCCTCCTCTAGCAAGAAGTCAAACTTATTTATTGTACTTAGCGGAATTTTTCTCACGAATGCTATCATCGCTGAGCTTATTGGAGTTAAAATATTTTCGCTGGAAGACACTTTAGGCACTCCCCGAGCGCAACTACAGTTGTTAGGCAACTTTGTATTAGATTTTAATCTTTCAGCCGGAGTAGTACTTTGGCCGATAGTATTTATCACCACCGATATTATTAATGAGTACTATGGAAAGAATGGTGTTCGTAAAATTAGCTTTTTAACCGCTGGCTTTATTGCGTATGCCTTCGTAGCAATTTCCATTACCACCAACTTAGCTCCCGCAGATTTTTGGTTGGACGTAAATAGTGAAGACGCTCAGGGTAATCCGTTTAACATTGATTTTGCTTTTAACCAAGTTTACCGCCAGGGAATGGGAATTATTGTTGGTTCCCTTGTTGCATTTTTATTGGGTCAACTATTGGATGTTTTTGTGTTTCAGAAGTTAAGACGTATAACGGGTAGTAACCGTATTTGGCTACGAGCGACAGGATCTACCTTAGTTTCCCAGCTAATTGACAGCTACTTAGTACTGTTTATCGCATTTTACCTGCTTGCCCCCGCAGGTACCCGCTGGTCAATTTCTCAAGTGATTGCAGTAGGTATTGTTAACTATACATATAAGTTCATCATTGCTATTGCCATTACTCCCTTGCTCTACGTAGCTCACTACGTTATTGACCGCTACTTAGGCCAAGCCCTTTCCGAAGAAATGGTGGCTGAGGCTAGTCATGATACTTCTTTTTTCTAGTATGGAGATACACTATTTATCGATGAAATCAGCCTAAGTTCCCTTCCGTATTCCGTTTCATATTATCGCAAATTACGGCGGCGGCCATGCTGACATTTAGCGATTCTGCTTTACCAAACTGAGGAATGCATACCGCATTGGTGATATAGCTTTTTACCGATTCGCTTATTCCTTCCGACTCATTTCCCAGTAGAATCAACCCTTGCCCCGCAAAATCTAAATCGTGTACGGATGTGCCTTGGTTCACCAGTGTGCCGTAAACCGGAAGTTTTGTTGCCTGTAAATATGAGGTTAGCTCAGTTCGATAGACAGCAACGCGAAGAAAGGAACCCATACTAGCACTAATTACTCTAGGATGAAATTCGTCAGTAGTTTCTGGCGAACAGATAATCGTAGAGATACCGTACCAGTCAGCAATCCGAATAATAGCTCCTAAATTACCTGGATCACGAATATTGTCCAACACCAAAGCATAGCCTACTAAAGTTGATGGCACTTGTAATACGGGCATCTCAACAACTGCGATACCTGCATTGTTATTCTTAAATGAGCTTATTGATGAAACGACAGGTTCTTCAGCTTGATATAGTTCTAACTTTGGCGAATACCTTTTAATCAATGATATATGCTGATTGGTGAACACTGAGGTACCGATTAGCGTTCTAACCCTGAGTGAAGAAGTAAGTAGCTCAACAATACTTTTAGCTCCTTCTACTAAAAATAACTTTTCTTGGTATCGGTATTTTTTTAGCTGAAGAGATTTTATTAGTTTCAGCGTTTTTTTAGGAACCATACCAGTAATAACGTATTTTTTATAAGCAATCTGTGACTGTTCGACCAAGTATATACAATATATCCCTGTTTTTAGTAAGTCTATTAGCAACGGGATGCTTAGGAACTCGCTATCTAGATCAAGGCGAATATTTACTTTACGAACAGCAAATTAAGAGTGCTAAACGAGTAAATGAAAGCGAACTGAGCGATTTTTATCGTCAGGAACCTAATAGTCGCTTACCCATTCTTCCAATAGCTCCGTATGTCTGGTTGTACCAGGAAGGTCAGAAAAACTACGATCCAGAAGAAATAGAGCAGGAAGCTGAGCAAGTTCGCGAGCAGTATAAACAGAAGACTGCCAAAGCCCAAAGCAAAGGAAAAGATAGAAAAGTGCAACGGCTTGAGCGGAAAAAAGATGAAAAATTAGCTAAGCTCGAGAAGAAGAAAGAGGAGGGTAATTTATTTATGCGTTGGGGAGAACCTTTGTCGGTTTATGACAGCAGCAAAGCTGAAACCGCTCGGCGTCAAATGGAAAGTTACCTACATACTAAGGGATTCTTTGAGGGCGAGGTTAACCATGAAGTCCGAGTGGATGACCGACAAGTGACCTCTATTTACACGATTATAGAGAAAGAACCTTATCGAATTGATTCAATTACTTATTTAAGTGATGATACCACGATTCTTAACCTCGTTCAGGACAAAATTAAGGGGAAAATAGTTAAACAAAATCAGATTTATGATCAAGATGAGCTGGGGCGATTGCGCGAGAGCATTGAAAACTTACTCAAAAACAATGGTTATTATGATTTTAGTCGGCAATACGTTGAATTTCGGGTAGATTCTACCATCGGCAAGCGGAAAGTGCGAATATATACCCTTGTGCGCGAGCCAGCCAAACGAGGTTTCCATAAGCAGTTTGAGCTAGACTCCATTATTTTTACTACCGATGCCGACGTACGCGGGTACAGTGGAGAAAGGAAGGTAAGCACATTTGATGATGTTCCTTATCGTTACCACCGCTACCAGTACTACAAAAAAATTCTTGGCCGCCGAGTACTAATTCACCGAGATAGCCTATACAGCCGAGAGCAGACGTTAGAGACTCAACGACAACTTTCTAACTTAGACGTTTTTAAGTTTATTAATATTAATTATGATACTACGGGTGGTAAATTTATTGCTAATATTTATGCTAGCCCGCTTAAAAAATTCCAAACCTCAACTGAGGTAGGTTTAAATGTGAGTCAAGGACTTCCGGGGCCGTTTGTTAATGCTTCGCTACAGGTGCGAAATGTATTCGGCGGATTAGAAATTCTAGAACTCAGCGGGCGAGCCGGAATTGAGGGAGTGCCCCCCGTGGTTGGAGAGGCAACCAACAGCGGAGTTTTCGCTAGCCGAGAAGCTGGAGGCAATCTTTCGCTTACCTTTCCCCAGTTTATACTTCCTCTTCCCGAGCGCTGGAAACAAGATTTAGGTAGGTTAAACCCAAAAACTCGCCTTCAAACTGGTTATAACTACGTAGATCGACCCGAGTATACTCGAACAAACTTTCAAACATCGATGGCCTACACCTGGCAAAAAGGGCAAAAAGCTCAGTATGTTTTAACTCCGGTTGACTTCAACTTCATTGACTCTAGAATTAAATCAGATACTTTCCGTACCATCCTTGATAATAGCTTAGAAACCTACGGTATCCCGTTAAATCGCTCTTTTGAGCCATCTTTTGTGACTAGTACTAGTTTTACTGCCACGCTTAACTTTAACAATTACGGATCTACTGATCTGCTTGGCAATCAAACTCGCGGAACCCCCTCGTATTTAAGACTATTCCTTGAAAGTGGGGGAACGTTACTTAACTTCTTCGGAACTGAAGCTTTAGATGATGCCAACCTAGCTTACTTTAAGTTTTTGAAGTTTAACCCTGATTTCCGTCAATATATTTCGCTATCTAGAGATAAAACTTTGGCCTACCGTGTAAACGTTGGCGTTGCTTTTCCTTACAATAGAGATCCTGAAGATCAGGTTTTACCCTACGAAAAATACTTTTTCGCGGGAGGAAGTAACAGTATTCGGGCTTGGCTTCCCCGCCGCTTAGGCCCAGGGTCTATTAGCCCTGATAGTGTAGGTTCTAGTGGATATTTCGTTTACAATCTTGAGCAACCAGGAGAAGTACTGCTGGAAGCTAGTGTGGAGTATCGTCAGAAGTTGTTTGGTTTTGTGAATGGCGCACTCTTCGTTGATGCTGGAAATGTTTGGCGCTTGAGAGAATTCCGAACCGATTCCGGTATTAACTCGCCACGTCAGGGCTCGGCTCAGTTTGCCTTCAATACATTTATTCCTCAGATTGCTGTTGGTGCAGGAGCGGGCCTCCGCTTTGATTTCTCGTTCCTTATTCTTCGCTTCGACTACGGTATAAAGATCTATGATCCCGCCCGCAAGGTTTACGATCGAGGTGATGAAGAACCTACCGGAAGGTGGATTGGTCAGAAGTTTGACCTTTGGGATGAAATTGCCAATGGAGTGCTAAATATTGGAATTGGCTACCCATTTTAATAAGTGCGATTTCTTTACTTCTTCAACTTTTTTCCCATCTTAGCACTAAATTACCCCTATCCATTACTCACTAGCAGCAACGGCGCAACAGCTTATTTAGCACTATAAATATAAATAATATAATTTTTATTTTACATATTTAAATATTTTTATGTACTTTAGTGTTAAATATTACATGAATAATTAAATGGAAGAAATAAAAATATTTACTGCTTGTTTCTTTATCAGTTATTTAAGTGCTACTTCTATTTTAGCCCAGAATATTATTTTTTCCGATGATTTTGAATCAACTGCTGTATCAGACGTTTGGGTTGCTGCACCGGGAAAGGACAATGGCTTAGTTGACGTGCACAGGTTTGCCGCTGCCGATAGTAATCATGTAATGCGATTGGGGAAACTTCACGATGGCACTAGGAAGCTGGTAATAAATCGCCTGGACCTACCGCTAGATTTATCTCTTCATTCTCGCATTTTGCTACAATTTGATATTGCTCACTACGGAGAAGAAACTCATCCACAAGATGGTATCTATATTAGCGTTGACGGTGGAAAAATTTTTACTAAAGTCTACAGCTTCTCCTTTGGCCAGTGGAATGCTCGAACGATGAAAACAATTCCTTTCCTGGATTTGACGCTACTTGCTCAAAAGAAGAGTCTTTCTCTTAGTAGGCAAACAGTTATACGCTTCCAACAATATGGCAGCCATGATTTTATCGGAGGTGCTCAATACAGTGATGGTATACAACTAGACAATATTCGAGTAGTAGCCCCTGATGATACTTATGCTAGAATCCCATTTAAAGAAAATTTTGAAGATACAACTTGGCATTCTGCACTATCCGTCGGAAGCATTACCGAATCAGATCAGCAATTTTCGCCTTTTGGAGTAGTAGAATCTATCTATTATGATTCTCTACGCGGAGATGTGCTTAGAATGGGTAGCCAACACGATAAGCAACTTACTACTAATGCCCTTGATTTGCGAGTAGACTTATCAACCCAAAAAGAAGTTGAGCTTTTATTTAAAATACTAAATAATTTTGACGAAACCCATCCGCAAGATGGTATCTTCTTCAGTTCCGACGGCGGGCGGCACTTCACCAAGGTATTCAGTTTCGACCTTGAAGCTTGGCGAAAAAAGACTTTTGGGGCTTATCCACCAATAAATATTAATCACCTAGCTCGTCAACACAATGTTCCTCTAACCAGTCAATTTATTATTCGCTTTCAACAGCATGATGATGATGACTTTAAAGGGAGTCGCCTTAGCAGTGATGGCATATATCTTGATGATATTGAACTTCGCGAAGTTACCACTACCTACGCAGCCTATCCATTTTTTGAAGATTTTGAGCAGGAATCACTAGCTCCTTATTGGAAAATAAGTATGCCGAATGCAGCGGATACTGCGGTTGCGGTAAGCCCTACCGGATTCATAGCTTTAGTATCCGATTCCACGGGACATGCTGTAGCGCTGGGCAATACAGTAGACCGTTTGTATAATACTAACGCTCTGGATCTGCATATTGACTTGAGCAATACCGAAAATCCTGAGCTAAGTTTTAAGATATTCAATCATAACGACGAAACTCATCCACAGGATGGTATTTATTTTAGTAATGACGGTGGAAAATGCTTCACTAAAGTTCTTCAACTCGACGGCAGTCATTGGACTACTAAAGATTGGGGTAAATTTGATGCGTTAAATATTAAAGCAATAGCAATAGCCCATCAGCTAACATTAACGGACCAGTTTGTTATCCGATTTCAACAGCACGACGATGATGATTTCAAGGGCACTCGCACAGTGAGTGATGGCTTTTATTTAGACGATATTAGCATTCAGGAACCTCAACGTCAGTACTACGCAAAACTACCTTTTGTAGAAACCTTTGAATCCGATTCGCTGGCTAAGTACTGGCGAATAGGTGATCTAGCAAAAACTGCTAGTGAAGATTTAATCTGCCCTGATGCTAGTGCTCAGATAGTAAAGCTAGCGAGTGACAGTCACTCTTATGCTTTAGCGTTGGGAAGAAAGCACGATGGAGAACCATCCGTTAGCGCCTATGATCTTCACTTGGACTTATCTTATCAATCAGACCTTGAGCTAAACTTCCGCATGTATAATCACACCACAGAAAACCGAGAGGAGGACGGCATTTGGATTAGTCAAGATGGTGGAAAAAGCTACCGACATGCGTATAGTTACCGTTCATCGGTATCCCAAAAATATATGCACCATTCTATTAACCTCGATTCTTTAGTAGAAGCGTTGGCATTCAACTACACCGATCAATTTATTATCCGTTTTCAGCATACGGGCGATCGTAGCTTTTTAGGTTCAGTTGGTTTTGCCAGCGGAGCGTTTCTGGATGATATTGCGATAACTAACCGTCTGAGTGCACCTAATGCACAGGATATACGATTAAATTATCAAAAAAGTATTAAACAACCCCAGATTCAATGGCCACCCTCTGAATTGGCTCAAGCTTATCAAGTGCAAATATTTTTGGAAGAACTATCTTCTCAACACTTGGTACAAGAACAGACTACCAACAGCAACGCTATATCATTACCTGTTAACACATTAATACCAGGTCAGCTCTACTATATGCGACTTAGGTCGGTCAATGACATTGCTAAAAGCAACTGGAGTGCTTCAATTGCTATATCGGCTGACCATGAAGGGCGTATTAATATGTCGTCATTGGCAGTTAAGTCACTGTAAGTATCTTCTTTACTTAAGATCTTATCTAATTTGTGCAAACTCACTACTTGTGAAAACCATCTGTCGTGAATCTTATCTTTATATGAATCATATTTGCTAAACTATTATCTTCGCGAAGGCAGAGGGTTCATCAATTTTTAGCATAATGGTTACAAAAGAAGAAATAACAGAATGGTTCGAGAGTCTTCAAAGTAGTATATGTACAACGCTGGAGGAGGCTGATGGTAGCGGACGATTTATTCCCGATGTTTGGGAGCGTCCGGGTGGGGGCGGTGGTACCTCTCGCGTTATTAATAATGGCTCGGTTATAGAGAAAGGCGGAGTTGGTTTCTCTGCCGTACACGGAGAAACCCCAGCTAAAATTCTCGATGCCCTTAAATTAGAGCCGTCTGATTTTTATGCTACTGGCGTTTCTATTGTATTACATCCCCACAACCCTTTTGTGCCTATTATTCATATGAATGTTCGGTACTTTGAAATGAGTAGCGGAGTTTACTGGTTTGGTGGTGGTATTGACCTAACACCTCATTACGTAGATCAAGATGATGCCCAATACTTTCACGCTACTCTTAAAGATATTTGTGACCGTTTCAATTCATCCTATTATCCCAGTTATAAAAAGTGGGCTGATGACTACTTTTATATTAAACACCGCCAGGAAACCCGCGGTATTGGTGGAATATTTTTTGATCGCCTAACTGCTCAAAAAGAAGAGCAAAAGTCTGATATATTCGCTTTTGTACAAGCAATTGGGCAAGCGTTCGCTCCTACTTATACTTACTTTATGAACAAGAATAAAGATCTTCCTTTTGAAGATCAGCATAAACAGTGGCAGTACCTCCGGCGAGGGCGCTACGTAGAATTTAATCTAGTATTAGACAAGGGCACTAAGTTTGGGTTAGATACGAGCGGACGCACTGAATCGATACTAATGAGCTTACCTCCTTTAGCCACCTGGCAGTACAACCACATCCCACCTTCCAATAGCTTAGAAGCAAAAACACTCGCTCTATTAAAGAAAGACATTAATTGGATTGATTTATAGATTTTTGCTACCTAAATCGTAATTATCATAGTAAAGTTACATTAGCTGGCACTAGCATTTTATAAGAATTCACTGTTTATGCTCACTTTTGCGTATATGATAACGGTGATGAACATGAATATAAATTGTATGAGAGGAGTGAAGAGCATAACTATTACGTGTATTGTATGTCTATCCTTTATTTCGTCTTACTCAGTATCAGCATTTTCTGGCTCAGATGATTTAGTTAGTAAAGGTCGTGTATATTTTGAGGAGGGTTCGTACAAAGAGGCTATTATGGCGTTTAACCGCGCTATTGAACTTGACCCCTCTAATGTTCATGCGTACTACTTAAGAGGAAAGACTAAAACTGTGTTTGAGGATTATCACGGAGCTATGAAGGATTATAACTTTGCTATTGAGACCGATCCGAGCTTTGCTGAGGCTTATCTTGAGCGAGGGAACGTGAAGTTTTCCCTACAGGATTACTACGGAGCTATTGCTGACTATGGTGAAGCTGTGACTCTTAATAAGAACCTTATTCAGGCTTATTATTACCGAGGAAAAGCGCGCCGTGAACTACAGGTTTACGAAGATGCTATCAATGATTTCACTAAGATTATTGAGCTAAATCCTAAAAACCCCGATGCATATTATTTGCGTGGAGTAATCCGGATTGAGCGAGGCTTACACCAAGAGGGCTGTTTAGATCTAAGTAAAGCGGGAGAGTTAGGGGATTTAAAAGCCTACGAAATAATCCGTCAGGTATGCAATAAAGCGGTTAATTAAGTAATTACCTTACATACAGTAGTATTTAACTAAATTTTCAGCCTCACCGGAATGTAACCGGGAGGCTTTTTTTACATCCTCACAAGCTGATTGGTTATCGCCCTGTTTAGCGTTTAGCTTCGCCCGTAGTAGGTATGCTTCAGCATTGATGCCATAGTTTACAATGTATTTATTGATATAGCGAGCCGATTGGTCAACCTCTCCAAGCTTGTAATAACAGTAAGCTAACCCGTAATTTGCTTCATCAAACTTTTTTCCATCTGCCTGCAGTTGTTTATAGTATATAATAGCATTTTCGTACTGATCTAAATTAAACGCATAGATACTAGCAATAGCGAAATACAGGCTATCGTACTGGGGCCATAGCTCCAATGCCTTACTGAACTGTTCAATGGCTCCATTATAGTCAGCACTACCTCTTAAATACAACCCCTTACTATAGAGTAATTGAACTCTTTCTCCATCAGATGAAGCAGCTTCCATACCCCGATCTATATACTCAATAGCATATTTGAATTGACCGTATTCTTCACTTAAGATAGTACCTGCCAGTAGACAAGCTTCTACATTTTTGCCACCAAAATCCAGAACCGACCGCTCTAAACTATTAAGTGCTGCATAGTACTGCTCATTCTGATAGTACTCTAGTCCTTTATCGTAATGATAAGAGGAAGAGTAACGTGATAAACCTATCGGAACCAGTAGAATAGAGGCAACTAAAGTTAAAATCAGTATGGTCATCCCCACATACGTGAGTTTGGAATAATAAACTGAAACCGGGGGGCGGTAAGTGTACTGAGGTTGAGTACGTGCTTTAGTAGCACGGGAAGATCGCGATTTCTCATCCTCGTATAGCCCTAACAGTAGCGATAAATCGTAAGATGCCTTTTTATCAGTATTAGAAAGAACGTTGTAAGCCTCACTAACGAGCTTAAACATCTCTTCTTTATCTCTATCACCCGCATTAACGTCGGGGTGATAACGTTTGGCTAACTGACGGTAAGCCAACTTTACGTCTTCTGATGAAGCGTTATAGCCTACATCCAGAACTTGATAATAATCTTGGTAACTCTCCATAGCTCAATTCTTTCCCGCGTTGTTCATTCATACTGTTCGAAGTTGATACCTGTTTCCGGGCCGGGCCCGCACATATTGTTTAAATTCTAAGTTTAATAGTATTGCTGCTAGTTGTGATACTGATAGTTGAGTGTACCAACTGATTTTATCTAATACTAAACCATCAGGGTACTGAGTAAGTGTTTTGTAAACCTTTTGCTCATCATCGCTCAGATCTTCTGGCAGCTTAAAAATCTGAGATTGAGCGGCTGTGCCAGTTTTTTTCTTCTCCAAATCCCAGTTAAGCATAGTAATAATATCTTCACCCCGGCTTAGCAAGTGCGCTTTATGTTGCTGGATCAGTTGGTTACACCCTTGTGAATACTGATTTTTAATGCTTCCTGGAACCGCAAAAACTTCACGATCATAATCATTAGCCAAATTAGCGGTAATCAAGGCTCCACCTTTAGAGGCAGCCTCTACTACCACCACCGCATCGGCCAAACCGGCAATAATACGGTTACGAGCCGGAAATTTCTTCGCTTCAGGTTTAGTGCCTAGAGGGTTCTCGGTAAGTAAACCGCCGTTTTCAATAAAACCCCAGGCATCCTTCTGATGTATAGCTGGGTAAATCTGATCTATTCCATTAGCCATTACTGCTACAGTTGGTGCCCCGTAACGCACAGCCATCCGGTGTGCGTGAATATCAATTCCGTAGGCTAAGCCACTCACAATCAATACATTCTGCTTAGCCAGTGTTGCTACAATCTCTTCTACGGTATCTAAACCGTACGATGTAGCCTGACGGGTGCCCACAATACTAATTACCCGCTTGTGGTTTAAATTACCTTGGCCTTTATAGTACAGTACCAACGGAATATCATAAATATGACGAAGACGCTCTGGATACTGAGGATGTTCATAGTCGAGAATTATTATTTCTTGCTGATGACAGCGGTCAATTTCTTCGTAGGCCTTCTGGAGTAAGTGCTGATTATTTTTTAAAGAACTAATTATTTTCGGGCCAATACCCGGAATTCGGCTCAGATGGTGAGATTTGTCGCGAAAAATTGCTTCTACCGACCCACAATGGTTAATTAGCTGACGGGCTGTAGCTCCACCAATCATGGGAGTCATGCTAAGCGCAATGGCATAAGCTGCCGTATTAACCGTATTGTTTACCTCTAACGCCACTAATCCATTTTTTCCTTTAGGTCAACCAAAAAAGCGCGAACCTCTTTCAGGGTGTCGATCATTTCCATAGTATCTTTGGTCGCCTGAGTACCACTCTTCAATTTGTCTTTGGCTCCTTGCAACGTATATCCCTTTTCCTTCACTAAGTGATAGACCAGCTTTACCTTTTCTATGTCTTCCTTAGTGAATTGCCGCTTCCCATTTCTATTTTTCCGAGGGTTAATAATATCGAACTCCCCTTCCCAAAAGCGAATCTGCGAAGCAGCAACATTTAATATTTTAGCTACCTCACCGATAGAAAAATACTTTTTTTCGATTTGTTTTTCTTTATAGGACATAGCAGTTAGTATAATGATATCCGCCTTTGTTCAAAAGCTAAATTAAGAAAATATTGACTTAATTCATAAGAATTGTACAAGAATTTATACGAAAGAAACTATTTATTACATGAAATTATGTTTATTAGCTTATAGTATAATTGCTATTATCACCTCTTTTTGGCTGAAAACATGAGCTTAATGACTCAAAAGGGTTGTTCTTCAGCTTATTCGGTACCATATAACTTACCTCTGTAAGATTATAGCTGAATTTTTAAAAAAATCCAGATATGCTCCCTCCTACCTAGAAAACTGAAACTCAATTGATTGGCAAGAAGGAACCTTGGCTATTTCAACTTCATATCTTTAATTACCGAATCTATTTTATCCCCCAGCGTACTCCACTCTTGAGAAAAATCAGATTGAGTCGAAAGCTGATCATTTACACTGAAATAGAATTTGATTTTAGGTTCGGTACCGGAAGGGCGAGCAGATACTTTGGTACCTTTTTCGGTAAAGAATTGTAGTACATTAGACTCCGGAAACTCAATGGGTTTTTGATTGCTAGAAGCAATATCGGTTTCAGTACCTTCTAAATAGTCTATTACAGTAGTTACTTGTTCGCCAACAATGGTTTTCGGAGGATTTTCTCGCAGCTCACGCATCATCTGGCGAATTTCTTCTACGCCACTTTTCCCCTTTTTGGTAAAAGAAACCAGCGATTCGCGGTATAAGCCAAACTGCTCGTAGGTTTCCAGTAAAAAATCATATAAAGTCATTCCCTGATCTTTCACGTAGGCGGTCATCTCGGCAATCATAGCGCAAGAAGCTACCGCATCTTTATCGCGCACAAAATCTCCAATTAGGTAGCCGTAACTTTCTTCGCCCCCGCCAATAAAGGTTTGCTGACCTTCTTTGTCTTTAATAAGCGCAGCAATGTATTTAAAGCCAGTTAAGGTATCATAGCAATCAACGCCGTAGTGCCCAGCTATTTTACGAATGAGTTCGGTAGTTACAATAGTTTTAGCTACGAACTGCTTTCCGTCGAGCTTTCCAGCTTCTTTCCATTTCTTTAACAGATAATGCACCAGCATACTACCCGCCTGATTTCCATTGAGTATTTCAAACTCACCGTTCAGATTTTTCGCTGCAATACCTACTCGGTCGGCATCGGGGTCAGTTCCCATCACTAAATCAGCGTCCATTTCGGTGGCCTGCTGCAGGGCAATACTCAGTGCTTCACTTTCTTCCGGGTTTGGGTAAACTACTGTAGGAAAATCTCCATTACCATCGGGCTCTGCCTGCTCCGCTACTACGTGAACATTAGTAAATCCTAGTTTCTCGAGTATAGGTGGCACTAATGTAACTCCAGTACCGTGAATTGGGGTGAAGACGATCTTCAAATCGTGCTGATTTTTGATGGCTTCGGGCGAAAGCGACAATCCTTTAACATCAGCTAAATACTGATTATCAATATCTGTCCCGATCATCTCCACTTTTGAATCATCGCGATCAAACTTCACAGCTTCCAGCCCTTCAATGGCATCTACTTCTTCAATCACATTCTTATCGTGCGGAGGTACTAGTTGAGCACCATCGTTCCAGTACGCTTTGTAACCATTGTATTCCTTCGGATTGTGCGAGGCGGTTAAAACCACTCCACTGTGGCAACCTAACTTGCGGATGGCGTACGAAAGCTCCGGGGTAGGGCGCAATCCATCGAAGAAATAAACCTGAATGCCATTAGCTGAAAATACATCAGCGGTTACTTCGGCAAAGTAGCGACTGTTATTCCGACTATCGTGAGCAATCGCTGCTTTAATCTGCTCATTAGGGTATGTTTTTAATAAATAATTACTTAGCCCTTGCGTGGCCATGCCCACCGTATACTTATTAATCCGATTAGAGCCAACTCCCATAATTCCGCGTAAACCACCCGTTCCAAATTCCAAATCCTTGTAAAATGCTTCTATCAAGTCAGTATCATTATCCTGATTAAGAAGGCGTTGAATTTCAGATTGACTATCAGTATCAATAGCGCTACTATTGAGCCACTGCTCAGCTTTGGTTTTTACGGCTTGGTCCATACTTGAAAATAAAAGGTTTTTATATTTGAAGATCAATAAAAAATAGTTGCAGACTACGCAGTTGTCGGAGAGGCAATTTACAAAATTTACTGATTTCTCAGTTGGTTCAATTGCTCTTTTCAGAATAAGTATTAGCAAGATTATGCCATCATAGAATGACAAGAGATAATTAATAGAACCTATCGTTGTTTCTTGTGTTAAATGTTATGAATTTTATCTAAAATTGTTGAAAAGATAACAAACAAACCCCATGAAGAACGAAGAACTGGAACAAGCATTAACAGCATTAGTAGAGAAAAAAAATAAACTAGCTACTATTGACTATAATGATGCTCAGTACGACGATTTAGAGGAAGCAATCCACGATGAAGAGGATGAGCTGCTAGAAAAGTACGGCGATTTTTTAGAAGATATATTAGCCGATGTGCACGACGAACTATGTCCTGATGACGATATACTACTGCCTACGGCCTACCTGGCTAATAAATATGTAAAGAAGGAAGAAGACAATACAGTCACCTACCACGCAGCCGAAGGAGGAGTAATTGTGGATGTAGATGAATATCCCAATCACCTCACTCGCTTAGTGCTGGTTCCTGGCCCAACTCGCTTGATGCTTCAGGTGGGAAGGCAAAAGGAAGAAGAAGTCTGGCGATTATCCTAATACTACCATTTACCCTTATCATTTGAAAAAAGAGGATAGTAACACTTTAGCAGACTAGCGTGTTATTGAGTGAAACGGAAAATTACACACATGATGAGATATGCTTATTTACTGATTATCAGTTGGATAGGATGGCTTTACGTTCCTGCTACCGCTCAAGTATTTCAGGGTAAGTTTGAGCAACTTGACCCCGAATTACCAACCCCTAATGAGTACCGTTCGGCTTCGGGGGCTCCTGGCTATAAGTACTGGCAACAACAAGCTAACTATAGAATAAGCGTAGAACTAAATGATGAGAATCAATCCATCACCGGCTCCGAAACAATTACTTATTACAACAATTCACCCGATCCGCTTTCTTATCTATGGTTACAGCTTGACCAAAATATGCGAGCGGCTAATTCGGCGACCCCTCAGATAGAAACCTCTCGGGTGCGCGATTCTATTAATACCCGATTATTTCAGTCAAGGGTGATGCACGACGATGATTTTGACGGTGG
>NZ_JBARYM010000579.1:0-2004 GCF_049647865.1 Tunicatimonas sp.
CCCTAATATTTTATTCGCCATCAGCGATGACCAATCGTTCCCACATACCAGCTTTCACGGTACTTCTTGGGTAAAAACCCCGGCCTTTGATCGGGTTGCTCAAGAGGGAATCTACTTCTCTAATTGCTACGCCGGTTCACCCGGTTGTGCTCCGTCGCGCAGTTCTATCGTAACGGGA
Organism: Tunicatimonas sp.; assembly: GCF_049647865.1. Lineage (NCBI taxonomy): Bacteria > Pseudomonadati > Bacteroidota > Cytophagia > Cytophagales > Catalimonadaceae > Tunicatimonas > Tunicatimonas sp. Next base: position 179 of record NZ_JBARYM010000579.1, read on the forward strand.
CGCTACCACTGGCAAAACGAGCAAGCGGGGCAACACGCAGCGGGTTGGTTTGATAAATATGTTCCCTTTGTTGACTTATTAGCTGCTAATAACTACCACACTGGCTACACCGGCAAGGGGGTGGGGCCGTTTAAGTACGGCGAATTGCCACTTCGTAGCCAGAATGCTGCTGGTGAAGCCTATAACCAAATAGCGTACGAAAAAGGAAGTGCAAGCGATGAACGCTTTGCCGAAAAAATCCGCCCTACGAACTATGCCGCTAATTTTCGTCAGTTTATGGAAGAGCGGGAGGAAGATACTCCATTCTTTTTCTGGTACGGTGCCTCTGAGCCACATCGAGCCTATGAGCAAGACTCGTGGAAGCGGCACGATAAATCATTAGATAGCGTAGAGGTTCCAGCTTTTTTACCCGATACGGAAGCGGTTCAGGGTGATCTGTTAGATTATGCCGTAGAAATTGAATGGTTTGATTTACATCTGGGGCGAATGATTAGCTATTTGGAAGAAATTGGTGAGCTAGACAATACCATTATTATCGTGACCGCCGATAATGGAATGCCTTTTCCTCGGGCTAAGGCTAATGCCTATGAATACGGTGTACACATTCCGATGGCAGTTCGCTTCCCTAAAGGATTTCCTGGTGGAAGGAAAGTGGATAACCCAGTTAGTTTTATTGATTTAGCTCCCACGATCTTAGAGCTAACTCAAACCAGCTTGGAAGGAATGCTGCCCATTAGTGGGCAAAGTCTGGTAGATTTGCTTAGCTCCGAAGGAGAAGGAATAGTCCCTAATTCGCGAAAATATGCGTTAGCTGGACGAGAACGCCACTCATCATCACGATACCATAATTTAGGCTACCCTCAGCGGTTACTTCGGCAGGGCGACTACCTTTACATCTGGAACATAAAACCCGAACGCTGGCCCGCCGGAACACCTCAGCGGTTAGTTTCGGATTCTACTGAGGAATTGCATCCGTTGTACGGAATTGATGAGGACGGTGTACACCATTCTGAATGGGCTTTTACTGATATTGATGCTGCCCCATCTAAATCGTTTATTGTTGAAAATTACGATGACTCGGAGTATGCTCGTTATTTTGAATTATCAGTGGGAAAGCGGCCGGAATACGAGTTATTCAATGTAAAAAAAGATCCTAACTGCTTAACTAATTTAGCGAATAACCCAGAGTTTACGGGTTTGATGAGCGAATTAAATACAACTATGGTAGAGGTGCTTACAACTACTGAAGATCCGCGGGTAGTAGGACCAGATCCCGAGTTGTTTGAATCTTACCCTCGCTATAGTCCCATGCGTTATTTTCCTAAACCCGACTGGGCGCTCTAGCTACTACATTTTTATGGAAAATTACCAGCATAGTACCGGAAAAATTAACTCATCAAGAGACAACTTTTCCTTATTTTTCCAGCAATGGATACCTACAGAAGCTAAACGGGTTATTGTTTTCCAGCACGGACTGGGCGAGCATTCGGGACGTTATCAAAATCTAATTAATGCTTTCTCCGGTACTTCTACTGCCTTTTACGGGTTGGATGCGCGAGGTCACGGCCAAACGGGTGGAAAGCGTGGTCATATTCAGGGTTTACAATTATTTATCAACGATCTTCATAATTTAATTCAGCGAGCGCAACGAGAGAATGGTGGCCAGAAAGTATTTCTGTTGGGGCATTCAATGGGTGGAACTACAGCATTAAGCTACGCAATCACCGATAATTATCAGGAAGGTTTGCGAGGGTTAATTATTTCAGCACCAGGTATTGAAGTAGTGACGGATTGGACTAAAAAAATTCAGAAGCAAGCAGCCGCGT
>NZ_JBARYM010000580.1:0-7324 GCF_049647865.1 Tunicatimonas sp.
ATAGGTCGCAGGGTTATTCCCAGTCCAGGAATCATAGAAAAAGGTCGTATCCCGCCCTATCATATCTACATCAAAATGCGTATTTCCCGCAAACTCAGCCATTACGCCCGTAATTAGGTAGTCATCTTGGTCATTGAATCGCAGTATTTCTCCCACCGGGTTGCGATCGCCGTACAACTGCTGCGCTAGTGGCTCGCTAAGTAGCATGGAATGATTATTCTGAAGAGCATTTTCAGGATTGCCGTACTTCAACGGAAAAGGAAATACTTTTAAGAAAGTGCTGTCGGCCAAACCAACGTGGTCGACATATATTCCGCCATCAGGTTTTTCTACAGTACTCACTAGTAATTCTTTACCCTCATTAACGGGCACTGCACTAATAATTTCAGGAAATTCTTCCCGTAACGTTTCTGCCAGTATATGTGGGGTGTAGGAGTTGCCGCTGCCGGGTGACCACTCTCGGTATACCCGATAAATATTCTCTTGGTTAGGTACCCAACGGTCGTAGCTAAATTCATGCTGAATGAATAGTAAGGCCAGCGTAGCCGTAGCCAAAGCAATCGCCAAACCACCTACGTTGAGCAAGGTGAATGTTTTCTGTTTACGGAAATTCCGCAGGGCAATGGATAGATAGTTTCTTAGCATAAGTTCACTCAATTAACATTTGCGATGAACAATGTACAATTAGCAGCCAAAAAGTAACTAGTGCATTCTCAATTGTTCATTGTAGAAGTTATTCGCTTTTCAAAGATTTCACCGGATTGGCCGTAGCCGCTCGTAGCGTGTGGAAGCTGATGGCACCTAGGGTAATAATTAGCGTAAGTAAGGTAGAGGCTACAAACGTGAGCCATTTAATATTAGTCTGATAGGCAAAGTCGCTGAGCCAACTATCCATAGCAAAGTAGGCAATGGGGAAAGCAATCACCATTGCAATGACAATCAAGATAAAGAAATCTTTATAGATCAGCCCGACGATATTGGGAACACTCGCCCCGATCACCTTACGGATGCCGATTTCTTTGGCGCGTTGTTCGGTAGTGTAGGCAGCTAGTCCAAGTAATCCTAAGCAGGCAATCACCACCGTGAAAGCAGAAAACATAGTGAAAATTTTACCTCGCTTCTGATCGGTTTCGTACTGCGACATAAACTCTTCGTCCAGAAACTCATACGAGAAGGGCTTACCGGCATTTACTTCCGTCCAGGCATCTTCCACGTAGGCTAAGGTTTTGGTTACTTCTCCAGGCGAGACTTTGATGCTAAGCCAGAAGCTAGGCTCATCAAAGAAAATCGCTAATGGATCAATAAGATTATACAACGATTGCTGGTGGTAATCTTTAAATACGCCTATCACTGAGAAGGTCGGTCCGGGCTCGTCACCGCCCATAAACGTAAACTCCTTGCCAATCGGGTCGTCCCATTGCATCCGGGCTACCATTGATTCGTTTACCATGACGGCTGCAGTATCGGTAGCGTACTCTCGCGAGAAACTACGCCCTTCCACTACATCAATACCCATAGTTTCCAGGTAATCATAGTGGGCGCGGTACTGATCCACACCCCGCTCCACTTTTCCTTCGGGACTATCTACGAACATCAGATTTTTTCCATATCCACTACCGGGACGAGAAGAAGAAGTAGATACTTCCAGCACACTTGGGCTCTCTTTGAGCCGATTACGCAATACTTCGTAATTTGCCCGAATGGTAGAATCCGGCATAGTCACGATAAGCACTTGTTCTTGATCGAAGCCTAAATCAGTGTCACGCAGGTACTGAAGCTGATCGTAAACAATCCAAGTGCAGATTAGCATAGCGATAGAAATGGCGAATTGCACAACGACCAATACTTTACGCAGTAGCGCATTACCGGTACCACGCGTTATGTTCCCCTTCAGTACTGAAGCCGGATTAAACTTAGAGAGATAAAAGGCGGGATAACTACCTCCGGCAATCCCTACGAGTAAGGTAATACCAATGAAGGCCAGAATGATCTGCGGTTGCAGCAAAAACGAAAAACTGATCTCAGTACCCGCTAGTAAGTTAAACGGCGATAGTAAGACAGCTACCAACAATAAGCTGATAACTAAAGCTATCATCGTTAGTAGAATTGATTCGGTTAGGAATTGGCTGATGAGTTGGCTCCGGAATGAACCCATCGTTTTGCGAACACCCACTTCTTTAGCCCGTCGGGTAGCCCGAGCAGTAGCCAGATTCATGTAGTTGATACTGGCGATGATAAGAATGAACAAAGCAACTGCTCCAAAAATATAGATATAAGAAATATCACCCAAACCAGCTTCTCCTTCACCAAACTCTGATTTTAGGTGCATGTCTTCCAGAGGTTGCAACCAATACCGAATCGTTACACCGTAGTTCTCAAAAATAGGGACAACCCGCTCTTTATTTACACTGGCTAAAGCCTCTTCAGCATCGGCTTGGCTGGTGCCTTCCTTTAGAAGTAAATAGGTGCCAACGCCCCAACCTCCCCAGCCATCCATTTCATCGGGTAATGTGGCTCGCGAGAGTAGCGCATCAAACTCTAGACTAGAATTATTGGGGACGTTTTCTACTAGTCCAGTGATTTCGTAGGTTTCGTCGCCGTTGATAAAAGTTTGCCCTACCGGATCGTCACTGCCAAAATATTTTTGAGCGGTCTCCTGCGTTAATACGGCGGTATTAGGTTTGACCAAAACCGTGGTCGGATTACCAGCCAACAGCGAAAAGTCGAATACATCAAAAATGGTAGAATCTACGTAGTAAAAATCTTCTTCGTAGAACCGTACGTCCCGGTCCGGGTTTTCAAACAGCTCTCTTCCTGCCCCTCTAAAGCGGATAGCATGCTCTATCTCAGTATACTTTTCTTCCAGTTCCTGAGCCAGTGGAAACTGGGCAATTGGCCAGGTAAATTGATTATCGGTTTCGGTGAAGTGAGTTACTACCCGGTAAATTCGGTCTTTCTCGGTGTGAAATCGGTCGTAGCTAAGCTCGTTGAGCAGATACAACAGTAGAAACAAACTACAGGTGATTCCGAGAGTTAGACCCAGAATATTAAGTAGGCTGTAGATACGATCTTTACCAATATTACGAAGAGCAACTTTGAGCAGGTTTTTGATCATAGGAAGTAGAATTATGGGTTCGTTTCTTTAGTCCAAGAAATATACCTCATATTATCTTACTGATAATCAGATATTTACTATGAGTATTTGTATAAAGAGTGTTCACAACCGAACAGTGGTTGTGCGCGAATGAACAGTCGAGAGAATTCTCAGCCATCTCTTACATCGATGGGTATTTAGGCTTTTTGTCCAGCTACCATTCACTGTGGTAGCTACCTTTGATTTTTCAGCAAGTCACTATTATGAATAGGAGATATTTATTCCGACTTCTAATCGTTATAATCTGCTTTACCGCCGCTTGCTCGCCACCTCGCCTAGCTATGGTACCAGGATTAGGCGTACAAGAATTAGGGTTATGCGTGACCTATGGACCACGAGTGACAAGCGAAGTACGCCAGCATATTGATGCCGAGCTAGCCATGCTGATTCATCAGTATAATACTGAACCCAATCGCTACCGTCTCCAAAGCTGTACTAACCCCGAAACAAGTTCGCTACGACTACACATACAGCATACTGAGCTAGTGACGTCTAATAAAAATACAGCCGGCATTCTTGTAAGTGCGGTTGGTCTTACTTTGGTGCCGATAGCGATGGTCGCTGCTGAACTACCCTTTTTACTATTTTTCTACTATTTTCCTAAGGATATGTCAGTCATACAGGCCTCCCTCTCACCCGATATTGGGCAGACTGGCCGAGACCGAATTGAACGGTTATGCCAAAGCCCAGGCTTTTTACTGAAAATGGAAAAACAATACGACAAACACGGAGTAGCTTTCAGAAATTTCGTTGAGCGTATTCTGATGGAAATGGAACGTGAAGAGAGTAAGAACTCTCGTAGAATGGTAAGCAAATAAAAAAAAGCGACGCCCTATCGAAGTGAGGGTTGCCGCTTTTCAGTTCTACAAACTACTTATTAAAAGATTACACGTGAAATTTCTCCTTAATGTTTTCAGTTACGATCATGCCATCGAATAAATTAATAATTCGGTTGGCATAGGTGGCATCGTGGGGAGAGTGCGTTACCATGGCAATGGTAGTTCCAGCCTTGTTCAGTTCTGACAATAGATTCATTACTTCTTCGCCGTTGGTAGAATCTAAGTTACCCGTTGGCTCATCCGCTAGAATAAAATTAGGATTGGCCACTACCGCTCGGGCAATAGCCACCCGTTGTTGCTGACCACCCGATAGCTGCTGCGGAAAGTGATTGCGACGATGCATAATATTCATATGTTCTAGCGCGGCATTCACCTTCTTCTCTCGTTCGTCCGAAGGCACCTTTAGGTATAATAACGGAAGCTCCACGTTTTCAAATACAGTGAGTTCGTCAATCAAATTAAAGCTCTGGAAAACGAAACCAATATTTCCTTTTCTTAGCTGGGCCCGTTGCCGTTCCGAGTAGTTTCCCACTTCGTGATCCATGAAGTGGTACTCACCGGAAGAAGGGTTGTCTAATAATCCTAAGATGTTAAGCAGGGTAGATTTACCACAGCCGGAAGGTCCCATAATGGCGACGAATTCGCCCGACTTGATCTCAATGTTGATATCGTTCAGGGCGGTAGTTTCTACCTCGTCGGAGATGAATACTTTCTTTAAGTTGTTTGTGCGAATCATGATTTTGTTAATTTTAAAGGTATTGGGATTTAGGAGTTGGAGACCGGAGTCCGAAAACGGGAGACCGGAATACGAAACGTAGGTTAAAATTTGGTTTTTCTGGTCTGAATTAGTTTGTGTAGCATGGCTGAAATTTTTCGTGTTTTTTCAATTAGTTTACCTGTATCGGTGATTTCCAATAATTGAGCTTCTTTTGTAATCATAAGTTGAGTTCTTAGTTCGGCACACGAACCTTGGGCAATATGCAAATACTGTATGAACTCTTTGTTTGACTTCCGTTCAAACCCTTCGGCAATATTGGAAGGAATTGAAATTGCTGACCGTTGAATTTGATCACGTAAACCATAATTTCTATTTTCCCTCAATTGCTTGCATAGATTTACAGATAGCTCAAAACTTTCTTGCCAAACATCCAAATCCTCAAACTTCCTTATCATCTTCTTCTTTTAGCTCTTTCTCAATCTCCGGCTTCCGGTCTCCAGTTTCCGGTCTCCGTCAAAAGACCAGAACTTCATTATCTCCGAAATTCTCGTAGGAAGATGTAATCACTTGTTCACCTGGCTCTAAGCCTTCTAACACCTCGTAGTTTTCGGGATTTTTACGACCCAGCCGAATGTCTCGCTTATACGCTCTTGACCCGTCGTTATTAAGGACAAACACCCAGTTTCCTCCGGTGTCGCGGAAGAACCCACCGGTAGCCAATAACATTGCCTCTTCCGAAGAGCCCAACTCCAGGCGAATACGCAACGACTGCCCTCGGCGGATGCCCGCCGGGTCGCCACCAATAAATTTCATGTCTACTTCAAAATTACCTTCACTTACCGTCGGATACTTCTTATAAATTTCCAAACGATAGGTGTTCCCGTTCCAGTCCCACGTACCTTGTTGCCCGACATCAATACGGGGTAAGTAAAGTTCATCAATAGCCACTCGTACTTTAAAGCTATCGAGTAAGGCCACTTGCCCTAATCGCTCGCCCGGCGTAATTGATTGACCTGGTTCCCAATCAGGAGTAGTCAGTAAGCCATCAGTAGGAGCCGTAACCACTAGGTTATCTAAAATCTTTCCAACTGCTTCCAAACTTCGGTTCATCCGATCTTCCGATAGGCGAATTTGACGAAGTTGCATAGAGCGAGAAACCGAATCCGACTGATAAGAGCGGTAAGTTAAGTCTTTCAGGCGCTTATTATATTCGTACTGTTCTTCCACTTCCTCTAGTTCACGCTGAGAAATCAGTTTTTTGCCAGCCAGTTCTTTAAAGCGATTGTACTGAGGGGCTAACAGTTGTAGTTGATAATCAATTTGGGCTAATTGAGTTTTCTGGTTAATATCGTTTTGGTCAAGGCCCAGGCGAGTGTTCCGCATGATGTTGAGCTGCTCGTATAATGAAGATTCCCGTTGCATTACATCTAGTTGCAGCCTAGAGTTATCCAGTATCATAATCGTGTCGCCCCGTTCTACCAAAGCACCTGATTCCAGTATAATTTCGCGAACTACACCACCTTCTACGGCATCCATAAAGATGGTTTGGCTTGGCATTACGATGCCAGTCTCTGGAATACGCTCCTGAAAAATATCTTGCTCCACTGTAGAGACGGTTATCTTTTCTTCATCTACATTTAACTTAGATCGGTTATCAGCAAAAAGAAAACTATAAAGGATAAAGGACACAAAGACCAACCCGAGACCAATCCCGAGTAGACGTCCGGTTGTCCATGTTTTCTTCTTTATTTTTCGGTCCATTCCCATAACTTATCTGAATCTTGTGCGGTGTAATTTTTTTTTGTAAAAGGCTGTGTGGTAGCTCAGTAGTGGTGAAATAATAAGTTGTCGTTTTTGATCTAGTTACTTTGCATTGTCACGAGGCTTTTTAACGAAGTGGCAGCGTAAAAGAAGTGTTCATAAAACGATGAGGTTATTGTTTTTACTATTATTCAATTACCAGAGTTACGAACACTGTGCCAAAACTAAAAACTGCGCTCAACCCCTTTATTTAGCCCTTTTAGCCAGAGAGAAGTGTACGGAAACGAACAGCCTTTGTACGCTTATGTACGTTAACAGTTCATAATCGGATACAGATGTTTGAATCAGCAAAGAGTATTTGGAAGTAGAAAAGGTTGAATTCTATTGCGTATGCTTAGTTTTTAGCCCTCACCAATTGTTAAGTAACTGATTCGCTTTCTTATTAGGTACAATCTTTGGCAAAGCATAGTCAGAATCCGGAGACCGAAAACCGAAAACTGGAGTTTGAAAAGGCATTTATCCTTGCACCGGGTGCAATGTTTAATAAATAATAACAAGTGATATGAAACTATAACACTTGAACACATTAACACTCTAACACCATATTGCTCATGAGCAGAACTGTTAATAAAACCGGTAAAATCTTGATTGTAGATGACAATGAAGATGTACTACAAGCCGCCAAGATTTTTCTGAAGCGACACTTTCTTCAGGTAGATACTGAAAAGAATCCGGGAGCCATTCCCGCTACAATTAGCAACGAGCAGTACGATGTGATTCTGCTGGACATGAACTTTACCAAAGACGTAAGTAGCGGTAAAGAAGGTTACTTCTGGCTGGATCAGATTCTGG
>NZ_JBARYM010000581.1:0-3644 GCF_049647865.1 Tunicatimonas sp.
TTGCGGTACGAATGGCTTAATGAAAACCTTAAGTCCTGCCCTTTGCGCTGGTACTGACGCTGGTAAATGAGCGCATTATCAATGGCAAAATCTTCTTCGGTTTCCGTATTATCGCGAACGTTATATAGTAATTGTTCCCCCTCGGCATTGGTTAGCCGACTGGTGGTTACTTCGCTATCGTTTTCACCTTCTATCTCCATCACTCCTTCGTACGTGAGCGTACTATTGGGGAAGTAATAATCCAGTCCGTAGTTAATAGTGTGGCTCGCCTCAAAGCGATCAATGTCTCGCTCTTGACGTAGCGTCTGAGGATTATCGCCAAAGGTTTCCCGAACAACCGAACTGCGGGCAAGACCGGGGGAGCGGCGGTAATTATACCCACCGAAAACGTTCGTCTTCTCTCCCTGCCGATTAATTCGGGCGGAGGCATTCACTCGGTATCGGTTTCCTAGTGTAAGCTCCATTTTGCCGTGCGTACCCTGCTGGTTTCCTTTTTTCAGTTGAATATTGATAACTCCACCGGTACCTTCGGCATCGTACTTAGCATTAGGATTAGTAATAATGTTGATATTTTTGATGGCACTAGCGGGTAGTTGAGCCAAGTCACTAGCAATAGACGAGTTGCGTCCGTTAATGAGAATATTGGGAGAGTTACTGCCCCGAATGGTAATTCCCCCATCTTGCCCTACGATCACTGAAGGAGTGTTTCGCAATACATCTAATGCGCTACCGCCTAAATTAGAGAGGTTTTGCTCCGGTCGAATGACCATTCCTTCTAAAGTAGTTTCTACGGGTTTAGAAACCGCTTTGCCTTCTACCACTACCTCATCCAGCTCCTGCACCGCAGGGTTCATTTCAATAGTGCCTAACTCTATTGGCTGGGTGGCTTGCAAGTCTTTCATCTTGTAAGCCCGGTAGCCGACAAACTTAATTTCTAAGTCGTATTCGCCCTCGGGTACATCTTGTAGAGTAAATTTACCGTCGGCATTGGAGGTTGATCCTTGCAGTACACTCTCTTCGTCATCGGGATAGAGAGCTACATTCGCAAAGGGTACTGGGTCACCAGTTTTACCATCTACAATGCTGCCACTAATCTGATACTGGGCTTGCACACTGGTTATTATAGACCCTGAAAAAATTAAGATTAAAAAATATTTATATAAAGACATTTTTACTTTTGTTTAACGATTGATTCGTTTTATTAAACGCATGTAATTACAATAGTTTATCTTTCTTAAATGTTTTTTAGTAATTAAAGTATTAGACGTATCATCACTTTCTTCCGACGAATATGGTGGGCAGAAGAGGTTTGCTCATAATAAGATCGCACAAGTATTGTTGAGTGGGCTAGGGAATTGTAATCAACATGCTTTATATTTATCTGAACAACTTAATCTTTCTTACTGTGAACAGTATTAATATTAATCGCCGTCGCTTTCTTCAGACGGCTTCAGCCTCGCTGGCCCTTTCTACCTTTGGCCCTCAAGGATTAGAATTGCTATTTCGAGATAAACCCTGGCGAGTAGGGCTGATCGGTTCCGGTTGGTACGGGAAAAATGATGTGTTTCGATTAATTCAGGTTGCTCCCGTAGAGGTGATATCCGTGTGCGATCCTGATCAACGAATGCTCCAAGAAGCAGCTAGTCTAATCAGTCAGCGGCAGAAATCAGGTAATACTCCTCGTACCTATACTGACTACCGAGAAATGCTAGCGGAGAAAGATCTGGATATTGTGCTGATTGGTTCCCCTGACCATTGGCACGCTTTACAGGCCATTGAGGCTATGAAGACTGGAGCCCATGTGTATCTGCAAAAACCGATCAGTGTGGATGTGCTAGAAGGGGAAGCTATTGTAGCCGCGACTAAAAAATATAATAAAGTAGTTCAGGTAGGCACCCAACGCAAAAGCACTCCTCACTTGATTGATGCTAAAAAGCAGGTAGTAGATGCCGGTTTACTGGGCAAAATTTCTCACGTAGAAATGTGCTGCTACTTTCATATGCGAGCCAATGGCAACCCACCCGTTGAGCCAGTACCTGACTTTTTTGATTACGAAATGTGGACCGGTCCGGCTCCAATGCGTCCCTACGATGGGCTACCCCATACGCGTTGGTGGCGAACATTTATGGAGTACGGCAACGGCATTGTGGGCGATATGTGTGTACACATGCTAGATACCGTTCGGTGGATGCTAGACTTAGGTTGGCCGCAGCGTATTTCCTCGCAAGGAGGCATTTACGTGCAAAAAGGAGGGAAGTCTACTATTTCTGATACTCAATCAGCCGTTTTTGAGTATCCGGAATTAAACTGCGTATGGCAACATCGCAGTTGGGGCGCACCCACCGACCCGGAGTATCCTTGGGCGTTCAAACTGTTTGGCGAACATGGTACTTTAGCGGGTAGTACCATGCAAGCCGATTTTACTCCGTACAAAGAGGGCGACGCCATTCACTTTGATGTACTTTACGAAAAAGAAAAATACCCCGAAGATGTGACCGAAGATCGCATTGAACTCAATGCCGCTCCCGCCACCCGGCTACATATGCTAGATTTTTTAAACGCAATTGAGAATAATAGCAAACCAGTAGCCGACATTATGGACGGACACATTTCTACAGCTTCCTGTATTTTGGCTAATACATCGATGGCAGTAGGTCGTCCGCTGGTATATGATCCGCAAAAGATGATTGTTGTTGATGATTCTGAAGCAACAGCACTCCTGCAACGCCCTTATCGCGACCCTTGGAATCATCCGATGCCAGATAAGATATAGCCACTTGATAAACCTATTCATCACTACTTTTACTATCTGCCATGCACTATTATCTATTGTTTATATTGTTAGTTTTTCTACTGAATCCTATGTCTAAAAGCCAAGCGCAAGACGGTATCATTGCTTCAGGAGCTGAGTTAACGCCAGTATCTTCTGAGTTCAAATTTACCGAAGGTCCCACTGCCGACCAGCAAGGGAACGTATACTTTACCGATCAGCCTAACAATCAAATTATGAAGTGGTCTACTGACGGAATCCTTTCCGTATTCATGAAAAACGCCGGACGGGCCAACGGTTTGTACTTCGATAACGAAGGCCGCCTGATAGCGTGTGCCGATAAGAAGAATGAGCTGTGGCGAATAGATGAAAACAAGGAGATAACCGTACTGGTAGATAGCTACGAGGGAAAGAAACTAAATGGCCCCAACGATGTGTGGGTACATCCGAACGGAGGGGTCTATTTTACTGACCCTTTTTACAAGCGAGATTATTGGGAGCGAGAAGAAAAAGAAATAGAGCAGGAAAACGTTTATCACTTATCGTCTGAAGGGATGCTTACGGTAGCGGCTACTAACTTAGTTCGGCCCAATGGGATTGTAGGTACTGCGGACGGCACCACATTATTTATCGCTGATATTAATGATAAAAAAACGTACCGTTACCAAATTGGGAAAAACGGGAAGCTTAGCAACCGCCAACTGTTTGTTGAAATGGGTTCGGATGGAATGACGCTGGATGAAGCAGGGAATCTCTACCTAACCGGAAAGGAAGGTGTTACGGTATTTAACCCTCAGGGCGAGCAAATTGAGCAGATCGCCGTACCTGAAGGCTGGACGGCCAATGTTTGTTTCGGTGGGAAAGACCGTAAGAA
>NZ_JBARYM010000582.1:0-4143 GCF_049647865.1 Tunicatimonas sp.
GGGTATTATGGTGCGGGGCGGAGAAGAGCGCTTTATTAACACTAACGTCTATAATTTTTCGGGGCTGAAAGGTCAGACGAAGATTAGTCGCAATGGCCTACACTTCTATTCTAGCCGAGTAACATTGGTGTTTTCAGCTACCGACCGAGAACTCATTGACTATTTTCTAAAGCACTTATTTTCCTTTCCGCAGATTGATGTAGGAAGCATGATGTTGATTCCAGAAAGTGTGGAGGTAGAAGGGGACGCAGAGTTGGGAGATGTAATGAAGTTTGTCTGCATTTCTCCCCTGGTATTGGTAAAACCATCTTTCAACGATGATCGGGGTAAACGGTTTATTCTTCCTACTACTGATACTTTTTCTGACTTACTATATGAGTCTTTAATGATCCGAATGGAGAATTCGGGGCAGTTCGTGCCGGAAGAGTTGGAGCAATTTTATAAGTTTCAGTTAGTGCCGGATAAAGACTATCTGACCCGTATTCAATAGCAGCAGAAAAAGTTTGCTCGTATTTATCCCCTTTACGATCAAGACGTAAAGTACGAAGTGCGCGGATACACTTTTCCCTTTGTGCTGTACGCAGCCCCGGAAGTACAAAAGTTCATTACCACCAACGGATTAGGCTTATATACGCATAAGGGGTTTGGTATGCTGGACATTGCCGGAGCTGATCCGGGTAAAAAAACGCAGAAGTATGAGTTTGATACTTCTCTTGCCCAATCGTCAGGCCGTTAGTATTCAGCGTCCACCTAGCTGGGAAGATACGCGGGTGTAACCAGCCAAAATGTCGCCTCGGGTACCAATCGGGCGAGTATACACCAAAATATCGTATTCATTTTCTACTTCAAAGTAACTTCCTTCAAACCCATAGGGATTACCAGGTTGGTTGTTAGATACATAGTACTGATAGTTATAAAAACCTTGTTTTAGCAGTAAATCGGCAGTATAGCTTTTCAAAATCGGATCATAAACCATACGATTTTCCGGCGTAAGTTCCCGATTGTTGAAGGCCCCTACCACATACACTTCGCCCGAAACTGCTTGATCGGCCTCCAGTAGAAATTGGGTTTGCACGTAATCGGCACTCAACTCATCGCCCCGGATATCAAGATTCCCTACTACATACGCGCCATTCAAGTCTTCGTACTGGCTATAAAATTCTCTACTTCGATTACGATCAGGCAGCAAGAAGGCTTCTACCGGAACCTGTTCGCGACGAATATCGCCTACATTTTGCCCCAGCGCATTCAGCGTTCGTAGATCGAAGAAGCGATACTCATTACCGGCGTAAAAGTTATTCTGTAAATCAAAGTGTTGGTACTCTAGCTGCTGCCGCTCTTGACGAACGAAAGTAGGCTCTAGTCCTTCTATGGCATTAAACCAGCGATCATTCTGCCGAATTACTACGTAAATATCTTCCAAAGGATTGGGTATGTTTACACTACCATAATCTACGAAAAACTCAATTTGGTGGCTGGTTACCCGCTCAGTAGCTCCATTAGAGCGAGTTATCTCTGCACTTACTCCCACTAATTGGTCGTACACCATCAACCGTTTGGTAAATACCATATTCGCTTCATTAGCATCTTCGTAAACCGAAATGATATAGTTACCCGGCAGTTTTACTCGAGGAACGGGCACACGGTACTGCGTATAAGGCACCTTGGTATTATAGGAAAAGGCCTCGTTCGTAATGGGAAACTCATTATACTCGTAAAGGAAATCTATATTAGATAGAGTAGACTTGCGCCAGTCAGCATTACAGTGGATAAGCTTCGCTCTATAATCGGTACTAACTGCACCATCTATTTCTAGAATGTCAAAAGCTAATATCACCGGAGTAGGATCACCAATACGCAGGGCTGACGACCACAGAACCCCCTCGGGCATAAGCAACCGAATCGACCGAACATTCGGACGAAAGGTTTGATCGTAGAATATTTCATTAGATGATGAGGTAGCGGTGCCGCTGGCAGTAGAGCTTCCGGTAGAAGCTATTGGTACACAAGCAGGTAGAATAGATACTATGAGAAAAATAATACCAATGAAAATCTGAGGTACATAGCGAATCATGTCTGAGTAACGCATACTAAGGCTAATCGTTGTTTAGCTTGGTTTCTATCTCTTCAATTTTTAGGGCCAGATCTTCCCACTGTTGGTTCGCCTCGGTTAGTTTGGAATCTAGTTGCTTAAACTTCTCAGTTTCTTCGGTTAGACGATTTACATCGCTAAACACGGCGGGGTTTGCCAACTGCTGCTCAATGGGTTTTTTATCTTTTTCTAGTTCAGAGATCGTAGTTTCAACAGTTTCTAACTCTCGTTGTAGCTTTTTCAAATTTCGCTCAAGCTCACGATGAGCATCAGAAGGACGGTGAGTCGGTTTGGGTTTGGGGGCGGGCGGCTTCTTTTCCTGAACGGCAGGTTGGTTCGCCTCGCGCTGCGATTGCCAGTAGCTGTATTCCTGGTAAGTGCCAGGGTACTCCTTCACCTCTCTCTCCTCAATATACCAGATCTTATTCGCTACTCGCGAAATGAAGTGGCGGTCATGCGATACAATCAGAAATGTGCCTTGGTACTGCTGTAGTGCTTGTACCAAAATATTGACTGACTGAATATCCAAATGGTTGGTGGGCTCATCCAGTAGCAGAAAGTTGGATTCGCTAATTAAGGTGCGAGCCAGAGCGACTCGCGATTTTTCGCCTCCCGAGAGCACTTTTACCTTTTTAAACACATCTTCGTCCAGAAACAAAAAGCAACCTAGCACATTCCGAAGCTCCTGTTCGGTTTTTTCACTTCCTGCTTGCTTGAGTTCTTCTAAAATTTCATTCTCTAGTGTGAGAGCTTCTAACTGATGCTGTGCATAAAAAGCCATTTCTACATTGTAACCCCAATCCCGCTCGCCCACAAATTCTTCGGTTCCAGCCACCATTCGCAGTAATGTAGATTTTCCCTTGCCGTTCGCTCCGATCAGGGCAATCTTATCACCTCGCTCGATAGCGCACTGACTGTTCTGGAGAATTGTTAGATCGCCGTAGTGCTTAGTAGCATCCTTAATAGCAATTACTTGTCGTCCCGAAGGTCGCTGAAAGGTAAACTTAAAATTAACCGCCGCATTTTCATCTATCACGTTATCTACCTTATCCATGCGGTCGAGCATTTTCACCCGAGACTGAACTTGTCGGGCCTTGGTAGATTTGGATCGAAAACGCTCGATGAAGCGCTCGGTTTGTTTAATCTTCTGCTGCTGGTTCTCAAAGGCGTTCTTCTGAATCTCTCGACGTAGCTCTCGTTCCTCTAAGTAAAATGAGTAATTTCCGGCATAGGTTGTTAACAGCCCGTTGGCTACTTCTACGGTTGTTTCAACGGTGCTATCCAAAAACTGCTGATCGTGCGAGACGATGATAAACGCCCCTTCGTAGGAGCTAAGGTAATTTTCCACCCACTGGATAGACGGTAAATCCAGGTGGTTGGTCGGCTCATCCAGCATCAGTAGCGAGGGTTTCTCCAGTAGTAGCTTGGCAAGCATTACCCGCATGCGCCACCCTCCGGAAAACTCCCGCAACGGACGCTTCAGATCATCCGTGCTAAAGCCAATTCCTTCCAAAATTTCTTCGGCCCGGGCCTGCAGAGTGTAACCTTCTAGTATTTCAAACTGCTCCTGCAAACGAGTTAGCTGCGTAACTAACTTATCTTCGTAGTCAGTTTCCATCTTCTTGAGCACTCGTTCTATTTTATGCTCAATTGCCAGGGCCTCTTCAAATGCCTGCATCGCTACGTTCAGAATACTATCATCTGACTGAAACGACAGTAAGTCTTGGTTGAGAAATCCTACCGTGCAGTCGTTGGCTTTGGTAATTTCTCCCCCGTCGGGCTGGTATTCACCATCAATTAAACGCAACAAGGTAGATTTGCCCGTCCCGTTTAGGCCGATCAGCCCGATCTTGTCTTTCGGTTTAATGTGTAAATTGGCCCCGTCGTATAGTGCCCGTCCTCCGATATGATATGATAAATTATTAATTGCTAGCATACTTCCGCAAAAATAGAAAATCTGTTAGATCATCGTAACACTATTCGGACAGAAAACATTTACTATAGCTATTGATCATATTTATACTTCATTTCTTGAATTTTCAGCTCTAGGT
>NZ_JBARYM010000583.1:0-4727 GCF_049647865.1 Tunicatimonas sp.
AAATCCCTATTCCAGCAGTACCAAAATGTGTGCTGTTGGTTTTTTTGTGCCTAATCGCTCGTTTTAACATTTGTCCAATCTTACTGAATTATTTATACTTGTATATATTTTTTGTGCTTCACTTCAACCACTTTTTACCTCCACCATGGAACAACTCAGCGTATTTGATATTCTAAAAATCGGTATTGGCCCCTCTAGCTCCCACACCCTTGGCCCTTGGAGAGCCATTCAGCTATTTATTCAGTCCATTCAAAAGGCTTCTAAGTTATCCCAGATCAACACAATTACAGTAGAGCTATACGGTTCGTTAGCTAAAACGGGAAAAGGACATGGTTCGGATATCGCCATTATGCTAGCCCTATCTGGCGAAGACCCTGAAACTATTGATACCAATATGATTCAGCAGAAAACCCAACTTATTCGTCAAAGTCATTCTATTGATCTACTGGGCATTCATCCAGTTTCTTTTGACCCTACCACCAATATTATATTTCGCCCAGAAAACCTACCGTACCACCCCAACGGCATTCGCATGTGGGCTGAAACCGACGACGGTGAACGCTTGCTAGAAACTTACTATTCTATTGGAGGTGGATTTGTGGTGAAAGAAAACGAACAAGCGGAGGAATCTCACCACATACTTCCATATCCGGCTCATACCCCAAAAGAGCTACTTGCTCACACTGAAAATACGGGTGGTTCTATGCTTGATATTCTGTGGGAAAATGAACAAACCTGGCGAAGCAAAGAAGCTATTCGAGCTGATTTACTACAATTATGGGTAGTGATGCGCGACTGCGTTTTTAAGGGCTGCCATACCGAAGGCAAATTGCCCGGCGGTCTAAATGTTACTCGCCGTGCTCCTTTGATGTATCAAAAGCTAATGCCCGACTCCGATTTCCGTAAGCCGGAAGAATGGCTAGAAGCCCTGACCCAAATCAGTTGCCATACTCAGCAAATACTAAAGTGGGTAAGCTGCTTTGCCTTTGCCGTCAACGAAGAAAATGCGTCATTTGGTCGTGTGGTTACGGCCCCCACCAATGGAGCTGCCGGAGTAATTCCGGCAGTACTGCTATATTATTTGTGCTTTTGCAAGCAGAACATCTCAGAAGATGATATTATCGATTTTTTGTTAGTGGCCGGTGAGATAGGAACTTACTATAAAAAAGGAGCCACTATTTCAGCCGCAATGGGGGGTTGTCAAGCCGAAATTGGAGTATCATCTTCTATGGCGGCAGCGGCACTTACCACTTGCCTAGGAGGAAGCGTAAAGCAGTCATTGATGGCGGCCGAAATTGCCATGGAGCACCACTTGGGTCTTACTTGTGATCCGGTAGGTGGTTTAGTACAAATTCCTTGTATTGAACGAAACTCTATGGGAGCCATTAAAGCAATTACTGCGAGCAACATCGCATTGGATGCTGATCCTGATGATGCTAAAATATCGCTGGATCAAGTTATTGAAACCATGTGGAATACTGCCCAAGATATGAATCAGAAATATAAAGAAACGGCTGAAGGTGGATTAGCCCTTAAAGTTTCGGTAGCCCTTCCAGAATGTTAACTTACCGTGTTCTTGTGTTAGTGTGCGATGGTGTTATGGTTCTATATTTTCTGTTTAACGATAGTATAAGTTTTACCATACTCAATTCCTGAACTTAAAACTATAGCACTATAGTACACTAACACAATAACACCAAAACACTTTAACACCAAAAACTCATGAATATCACCTACTACGGCCACTCCTGCTTTTTAGTAGAATTTTCGGGCACCAAACTGTTGTTTGACCCCTTTATTACTCCTAATGATCTGGCTAAGGATATTGATGTCTCAGCTATTGAAGCAGATTATATTTTACTGAGCCACGGTCACGCCGACCACGTAGCCGATGCTATTCAGTTAGCTAAGCAGACCGGTGCGAAAGTTGTCTCTAACTACGAAATTATTCAGTGGTTGGGCCGCGAAGGAATTGAGAATGGCCATCCGATGAACCACGGCGGGGCGTTTAACTTTGACTTTGGAAAAGTACGCTACGTAAATGCGGTTCACTCCAGCGCGCTGGATGATGGTACCTACCTAGGGAACCCCGGCGGTTTCATTGTTAGTAACAATCAACACAGATTCTACTACGCCGGGGATACTGCCCTAACTATGGATATGCAATTGATTCCCCGCTACGGAAAACTGGATTTTGCTATTTTACCCATCGGCGATAACTTTACAATGGGGATTGACGATGCCATCACGGCTAGCGATTTTATTCAGTGTAATAAGGTTCTAGGTGTCCACTACGACACGTTTGGCTATATTAAGATAGATCATCAAGATGCCACTGAAAAATTTAAACAAGCCGGAAAAGAACTGGTACTAGCCGAGATTGGTTCTACCGTAGATTTATAAATTAAAAATTGCAAATTGAAGATTGTTGTTGTTTTCAATTGGTAATTTTTCAATCTTTAATTTTATTAACAAGCTACACATATGCAAACGACATTATTATTTATTGGCGGATTAGGCGGCTGGGAAATTATGATTATCCTGGTTTTTGTTCTTGTTTTCTTCGGTGCCAGCAAAATACCTGAAATTGCCAAAGGGATGGGACGCGGCATCCGCGAGTTCAAAGATGCTACTAAAGAAATTAAAGACGAGATTGAAAGCGGAGTTCGCTTAGATAAGTAACTTAACAAGGCTGAGAATTTACGCTTAGCCTTTTTCTTTTCACCTCACCGAATATTCCACAAATTATTTACTCCGATCTGCTGATTTACGGTGAACCCTTCCCCGTAGGCTACTCCAATAGCGTGACCTAGCTCTTTACCACGAGCCTCAACAAAATTTATAAACAAGGGGTTGGTTAAAAATGTCTGCGGATCATCACCATTGCCGCCGTTGAATTGAGACTTAAACGCTCGGATTGCGCTCATCTTCACTTCCCAATAATCAGAAACATCCACCACAAAATCGGGCTTAATGTAGCTTGTCTGAATGAAATTATATACTCTTTTCGGACGCCAAGCTGTCTGCTCACTATCATCTTGAACCGTACTAATTTTAGCTAATCCAGAGTAGAAACAAGCCTCCCGTATTAATTCAGCCGACCTTCCGTGATCCGGATGTCGGTCACTAACGGCATTGGCTAAAATAATTTCGGGTTGATGAGAACGAATGGCTTTTATAATTTCTACCTGATGAATTGAATCATTGACGAAAAACCCATCGGCCATACCCAAATTTTTGCGGAAGGTAGCTCCTAAAATTTTCCTTCCTTCCTCCGCTTCTTCCGCTCGAATTTCGGGAGTACCTCGGGTACCTAGTTCACCGCGGGTCAAATCAACTATGCCGACCGTTTTTCCTTCGGCTACGTGCTTAGCGATAGTTGCCCCGCAACCTAGTTCGGCATCATCGGGATGTACCGAGATCACTAATATATCTACTTTACTCATATGAATTGTTAAGAGGTAATAAAGGTAGTAGCTGAGGTGTTGATGGTTATAAATTTACTGATGATCATAAATGGTTAAGAGCTACTGCTCTTGATCAAAGGTAGGTAAACTTAAAAGAACATAAGTGAGCGGTAGCCGTAAAAAAGAGAAACTCTACTATTAGCCGAACTTTCATGATCGCTATAGGAACACTGATCTTCATCATCGTTTTAGAATTGATTGGCTTGCGTATAGCCGGAAGTATCGGCCAAGGTGTTCGTTCAGCCTTCGGAAAAGCTTCAGAATAGAGTGCTGGTCCGAGAATACGCTGGCAAAATGTACTGATTGGCTATACCCTCGTTGTTGGCTTTTTTGTCCTGCTAGGCCTAGCTAGCAATTGAGATAGCGCTATCTAATCATCTTCTTACTTATATGGCTTCTTTCATCACGCTGCTTGTTATAGGCTTTCTAGAACTATTAGGATTTCAAATTTTATACTTACTTGGCCGTAGTGTTGGTTGGTTATTTCGCACACCATTCTCAAAATCTGGTAAAAGCCGCTCTCCTTCCGAGCAACGTAATATTGATATGATTATCGGTTACTCCATTGTTATTGGCTTACTTATCTGCTTTGCTGTTCTGTAGTTAACAGAATTTAATACCCTACTGCCGTATCATCCCCACGGGGATCAGCCCCGCCTTCTAGTTTGCCGTCGGGTAGCACCAAAATTGCATCTACTCGACCAATGCTGCTGCGCTCTACCAGATGATGGCCCATCGCTTTTAACCTATCTGCTACTTCAATACTGAAGGCGGTAGGTTCGGCAAAAATAGTGTCGGGTTTCCACTGGTGGTGAAAGCGCCCGGCGGTCACGGCTTCCTGCATTCCCATATCATGCTCCACTACATTCAAAATGGTTTGGTAGACTGAGGTGATTATCGTAGAGCCACCCGGCGTGCCAACCACCATGTATAGACTATCGTTTTTCTCAACGATCGTTGGCGTCATTGAACTCAGCATTCGCTTCTCGGGCTGAATGGCGTTAGCTTCCCCGCCTACTAAGCCAAACATATTGGGAAAACCGGGCTTGATACTAAAATCATCCATTTCGTTATTCAGGAAAAAACCCGCACCGCCAACTACTACCTTAGAACCGTAGCCACCATTGAGTGTGGTGGTTACCGAAACTGCGTTACGATCTTTGTCAATGATAGAAAAGTGGGTGGTTTCCATTGCTTCTACCGGAGCTGGATTACCTGCCGAGATCATAGAACTGGGTGTGGCAGCCGTAGAATCAAAGT
>NZ_JBARYM010000584.1:0-3149 GCF_049647865.1 Tunicatimonas sp.
GGAAAATGGCAGGAATCTGCTCAGGCTAGCGAGCAGGTAATTGGGTTAAACGAATACAACCTGATTGATGATTACGGTAGTATGTTCAGCGGTCAGAATGAGAACAGTGAAGAGTCCTTGTTTGAAATGCAGTCGGTAAGCCGAGCTCCTAGTTTCTGGAGTGGTCAGTCCGAAAATCTGTACAGCGTGATGTGGAGTCCGATGATTGGCTGGGCCAACTGGTACACGCCTAGCGTAGATGTGATTAATGCTTTTGAAGAAGGCGATATCCGCCGCAAGGCATCGCTGCTACTGGTAGGAGCTAATGACTCAATTGACCTCAACGGCGACGGTATTATCGATCCCTTTCCGGATCCCGAGATCGGTTCTAACACCGTATTCTATACCGATTCTAACGTGCGCAAATTTCTACCTGAAGGCAGACCGCTGAACGATGCCAACAACTTTGACATTAATTTTCCAATCATCCGCTACGCCGAAATACTACTAAACTACGCGGAGGCACTGAATGAGCTAGGCCGCTCTGCCGAAGCACTAGTGCCACTCAATGAAGTTCGCACTCGAGCAGAACTGCCCCCGCTAAGCACCACCGATCAGAACGAGCTCCGGTTGTTAATCTACCACGAGCGCCGGATTGAGCTAATATTCGAAGGCCATCGTTTCTTTGATCTCAAGCGTCAAAATCGTGCTGCTGAAGTATTAGGGCCACTAGGATGGCAAACTGGAACCCACGAATATTTTCCGGTTCCGCAGGAGGAATTGGACTTAAATCCTAATCTGACGCAATATCCTGAGTAAGCAAATTTTTGGTTAGATTAAGCGTATGCTTTTAGACTGTTCTAGAAAAGTAAGCTACGCTCCCCTAATTATATTACTGCTCTTTTTCGGCTGTAATCCACCGGAGAGAGCAGTAGTTGATTCCGCACTATTCCGGACGGTGTTCACCGTAGAAAACGGGGATACGGTACCCGCCTTTGATTTTACTAACGCTATTCGGGAAACCGAACGACAAAATTTCTTATCCTACCCCTACTTCTACAACGGCGGGGGCGTGGCTATCGGCGATTTAGATAACGACGGGTATCCTGATGTCTACTTTACCGGCAACACGGTGGGCGACCGCCTGTATCAGAACCAAGGCGAACTAACGTTTGCGGACGTTACCCTGCCCGCCGGTATCTTAAAGCAAAACCTCTGGACAACCGGAGTTACGATGGCTGACGTAAACAACGATGGTTGGCTGGATATTTACGTGTGCCGTTCGGGTGACCGAGGATTTCGTAACAACCTGCTGTATATCAACCAGGGTGATTTTACCTTTGTCGAGCAAGCGCGAAACTGGAGAATTAATGACAATTCATACTCTACTCAGGCCACCTTTTTCGACTACGATCTGGACGGAGACCTGGATTTATATCTGGTTAATCACTCCATTAAATTCAATTTTAACCAGGAAGAAATATTCAAGAAGAAGTATACTCCGGACCGCGACGAAGCCGATCAGCTTTACCGTAACGATGGTACCTACTTCACCAATGTTAGTCAAGCCGCCGGTATTCAACGGTTTGCCTTTGGCTTAAGTGCTACCGTCAGCGATCTGAATAATGATGGCTACCCCGACATCTACGTAGCCAATGATTTCTTTGAGCCTGACTTCTTATACATCAATCAGCAAGACGGCACATTTAAAGAGCGATTGTCGGAAAGTATCGGACACACTTCTTTTTCGAGTATGGGTTCGGATATTGCTGACTATAACAACGATGGCCTGCCGGATATCATCGTGGCCGATATGAAAGCCCATGATCACTATCGCTATCAAGCCAATATGGTGGGCATGAGTCGCCATAAATTTTCTCGTATGCTGAAGGAGGGGTATCACTATCAATATATGCAAAATACCCTTCAGCTTCACCAGGGAATAACGGAGGCAGGGCTACCCGTTTTTAGCGAAGTAGGGCAGCTAGCCGGAGTATCCAGTACCGACTGGAGTTGGTCTACCCTGTTGTTTGATATGGACAACGATGGGTGGAAAGACTTATTTGTTACCAACGGTATCCGGCGCGATATACAGAATAAAGATGCCTGGACTCAGATTCAGGAACAGCAAGATAAAAACCTTTCGTTTTTAGAAGTGCAAGCCCACTTTCCGGTAGCCAGATTGCCAAACTACACCTTTCACAATAACCACCGACTGGGTTTTACGGATGTCTCGGCCCAGTGGGGAATGGATTTTTCGGGCTTTACCAACGGGGCGGCCTACGCTGACTTGGATCAGGACGGTGACTTGGATTTAGTACTTAATAATTTAGACGATCTGGCGATAGCGTACGAGAACCTTAGTCAGGGAAAGAACTACTTACAAGTTCAGCTAAGGGGCCAGGAAGACAACCATTTTGGGATAGGAGCACGAGTTACAGTTCATTACGACGGTCGTCAGCAGTGGCAAGAACTTTCCACCACCCGAGGGTTTCAATCGTCTGTAGATCCGACTCTACATTTCGGATTGAGCGATCAGCAACGCATAGATCAGCTTACGGTACATTGGCCCAATGGATCAACCCAAACCTTAACTGATGTTGGCATCAACCAAAAAATTACCGTTGATCAGCAAGAGGCATCGGTTGAGAACGAGTCGCTACAGCCAACCTCTACGTTTCCCTTGCTCCAACCAACGGCTCCCTTTTCGTTCGTTCACCAAACGTACCTAACAGATGATTTTGAGGAAGCACCGCTGCTGCCGTTCTCGTTATCAAATAAGGGGGTCAGCCTGGCTACCGGAGATATTAACGGCGATCGGCTGGCCGATGTCTTTGTTGGTAACGGGGCTGGCTACGCTAGTTCATTCCTTATTCAACAATCGGATGGGTCATTTGCTCCTTCGGTACCAACAGCCCTTCAACAAGATAAAAAGTACCAGGATACCGATGCACTATTAGTTGATGTTGATCAAGATCAGGATTTGGATTTGTACGTTACTGGTGGTATAAATCACCCAGACCAGTTGTATCTTAACGATGGCTACGGAAACTTTTCGTCCGGAAAGCTTCCCAATCTTCACGGTAGTTGCATTGCCGCCACCGATATAGATCATGACGGTGATACGGACTTATTTGTAGGCGGCAGTACTTCCCCACAATCGTACCCGC
>NZ_JBARYM010000585.1:0-5113 GCF_049647865.1 Tunicatimonas sp.
TAGCAGAAAAATGTAAAAGATATCATTTCCGAAATAGAGGTAGCCGAAAATGAGCACAATTAGCGTAAGCATAATAATTCCCTGAAGCATATTAGAGCTTTTTTGGTAGCTGGCCCGGCGGGCAAATGCTCCGTGAACACCGGCAGTATAGTCAGAAGTTGTTGATGAGCGTTGGCGCAATTCTTGCTCTATTCGAGAGGTGCGCTCTTCAATATCCTCTTTAATTGGATCGTAGTAGCGAGGTTCAAGGCTAAATTTCCTATAATCGGGCAGCCGGGTCAGCGAAGGAAGTTTCATAATTATATACGTTAACAACTAGGCACTAAACATCGGATAATCTTGTTTGAAAGGTATCAGAAGAACGCCCTCATGCTGAAAAAAGTTTACGCGCTTTTCTTTTCGATTATCGTTTCGTTCTCGAACTTGGTTTGGGGGCAAACTACCCAATTTAAGCAAGATACCCTGCCTGAACAATCTGCTCAGCGCACTTCCCTTCATCAGTGGGTTCAGCAAGTAATTGATACATTAACGGTAGAGGAAAAAATTAGCCAATTGCTGTTTCTTCCGGTCTACTCTACTTCCGATCACCGCTACGTGCAAGATATAGAATCTCTAGCGGAAACTTATTCTTTGGGTGGCATCATTTTTTTTCAAGGGCAATTACAGCCTTTAAAGCAGCAGATCCGACAGCTACAGCAAGCTAGTGCTATTCCTCTGTTAATAGGTATTAATGCTGAACGAGGTTTGGGAACTACGATAGATTCTATTGGAAGCTTCCCTCAACTTCAAACATTAGGAGCTATTCAGGAACTATCTTATTTAGAACAAGCTGGAGCTGCCGTAGCCCGACAGTGTCGGGATGTAGGAGTGCATCTTAATTTTAATCCCTTAATTTCGGTGGGGCACGATGGGCAAGGGTACACCGCTAATAGTAGCTTTCACGATCAGCCCGTCAGAAGTATACAGCAGGGGTTGTCTTATATGAAGGGGATGAAAGATTATGGGCTTATTCCTTGCTTTCAGCGAATCAGGGCGGAGGGAACTGCTCAAAAGAGTACTAGTTCACTACGAGGAACTTTATTAGCTCACCTGGGCACTATTGATCAGGTTGAAATACCCCCGGCCAGCACCCTACGTCCCGATCAAACCACTTCCATAATTTTAGAGCAGGCTTTCCAGCTAGAGGGGTTAGTATTTTCGGAACCCTTGGCTGAACAGAGTAATTCGGCCAATATTGGGGTAACCTCTTTACAGGCGGGCAACGATGTGCTTTTAGCACCAAGCAATGTAAAACAAACTATTCAAGAAATTAAGCGAGCCGTTACCCAAGGAACGCTCACCGAAGAGGCTATTGATCGTAAGGTGGCGAAGATACTACAGTTAAAGTACCAAGTAGGTTTGGATGCGCCTACTACGCTAGATTCTACTTCAGCGGAAGTATCACCTTGGCAGCACTCGCCCCGACTGATAAAGCAACAGCTTCTGGAACAGTCGGTCACTTTGCTCCGCAACGAACGGAACGTTTTACCTTTTGAGGTACTGGACACTGCTCATTTTGCTTCGCTTACCATCTCCGATAGCACCGGTGAAACTCAATATTTTCAGGATTACCTAGATCACTACACTTATTTTACCCACTACACGGTTCCTAAAACTTCCGACCGTTTCGATTACGAACAAACTTACGAACGGCTCCGCCGATACGATCAGGTAGTAGTAGCTATCCATGAACCCCATTTAGCTACTAACCGAGTAATTCCAAAGAAGACGTTAGCATTTTTAAAGTTTCTGCACGAGGAAACTAACGTTACACTGGTATTCTTTGGTGCCCCCAGCAGAATGGCTCGGTTCTCCCAGTTTAGTACCTTATTATGTGCTTATGAGAACGATAGCGTTGCTCAAAAAGTAGTACCTCAGATGCTATTCGGCGCACTAGCCACTCGAGGAAAACTTCCGACTAAAATTGCAGAAGGATTAACCGCAGGCACGGGCATTATTACGCAACCACTGCAACGGTTACGCTATTCTTTCCCCGAAGAAGTGCTGATTCACCCCGATTCTCTGAGTAGAATAGATTCATTGGCTCACCAAGCCATTCGCGAGGAAATGACCCCTGGCTGTCAGGTGTTAGTTGCCCGGCGGGGTTCTGTCATCTACCAGAAAGCCTATGGTTACCAAACGTACGATTCGCTGGCCCCCATTACCAATCAAACCATTTACGACATTGCGTCAGTCACTAAAGTAGCGGCTACGGTGCAAGCTATAATGCTTCTGCACTCGCAGGGGTCGTTTTCACTAGATGATCGCTTTTCCTACTACCTACCTGAGCTGAAAAACACTAATAAGGCTAAAATCACGATTCGCGACGCACTGCTGCACCGGGCGGGTTTACGCTCTTTTGTTCCATTCTGGCTATTTACTACCGATGATGACGGACTTAAGCCGGATTTGTACCGATACAAGCCTGAGCAAAATTTCACCCAGCCCATTACGGTTGGTTTGTACGGCGCGTCGGCCCTCAAAGACTCAGTGTGGAACTGGACGATACAATCAGAGTTACGCCGGTATCGGGGGAGGCTACCCACTTGGAAGCCTACTTACAACTACCGCTACAGCGATCTGGGCTTTTATATGCTGCATCGTCTTATTGAAAAAGTAACCGATCAGCCCTTAGATGAATTTTTAGCGCAGAACATTTACGACCCGCTCGGATTACCGACCCTCCGCTACCGCCCGCTGTGTCAATTCTCTCAAGACGATATTGCCCCCACCGAGGAAGACACCCACTTTAGAAATACCTTAATACAAGGTACCGTACACGACGAGGGAGCGGCCCTAAACGGAGGAGTAGCCGGTCATGCTGGCCTGTTTAGTAATGCTAATGACTTAGCTATTCTGATGCAAATGAACTTACAGGAGGGCTACTACGGTGGTCAGCAGTATTTTCCCTACGGTACTGTGAAGATGTTCTCCAAACGTCCTTACAATGATAGTCGCCGAGGACTGGGCTGGGATAAACCCGAGCACTTTCGTGGTGGTGGCCCTACTGCCCCGGAGGCGTCGCTTAGCTCTTTCGGACACTTAGGTTTCACGGGCACGTCCGTGTGGGTTGATCCTAAATATGATTTGATTTATATCTTCCTTTCTAATCGAGTGCATCCTAGTGCACGTAATACTAAACTTCTTACCGAAGGGATACGTACAAAGATACAATCAGTCATTTACCAAGCGATGCCGGACTACCGAGGTCGCTAATTAGGCTGATAACAATCTTTCTTTACTAGACGTTACTTTTCCATGAAAGTCGGTATTGTGTGTTATCCTACCCACGGGGGGAGCGGTGTGGTGGCTACCGAGCTTGGCAAAGCCTTGGCTAAAAAAGGTCACCAAATTCATTTTATTACTTATTCTCAGCCCAGCCGACTGGATTTCTTCAATGAAAACCTGACGTACCACCAAGTGGATGTACGTACGTATCCGCTGTTCCAGTATCAGCCCTACGAGTCGGCATTAGTAAGTAAAATGGTTGATGTGGTTAAGTACGAGGATTTAGATGTACTGCACGCCCACTACGCTATTCCCCACGCCTCGGCCGCCTACATGGCTAAACAAATTCTAAAGGTAGAAAATATTAGTATTCCAGTAGTCACTACCTTGCACGGCACCGACATCACGTTGGTAGGTAAAGATAAATCATTTGCCCCAGTGGTAGCTTTCAGTATTAATCAGTCGGACGGAGTGACCGCAGTATCCCAAAATCTACGGAATGAAACCTACGAGCATTTTGACATTACCCAAGAAATTGAAGTGATTCACAACTTTGTAGATCTCAACCGCTTCCGCCGTCAGTCTAAAGACCACTTCAAGCGGGCCATTTGCCCCAACGGTGAGTACTTGATTACACATATGTCAAACTTCCGCCGGGTAAAGCGAGTGGAAGATACGGTCAGGGTATTTTATAAGCTTCGCCAACATATTCCGGCGAAATTACTCTTGATTGGTGACGGGCCTGAGCGAAGCAACGTAGAAGACTTGTGCCGACAATTAGGAACTTGTGATGATGTCCGCTTTTTGGGAAAGATGGATGCGGTGGAGGAAGTGCTATCCGTGAGCGATCTGTTTCTGATGCCTTCCGAAAAAGAAAGTTTTGGTTTGGCTGCCCTCGAAGCCATGGCTTGTGAAGTGCCTGTGATCTCAAGTGATGCTGGGGGATTGCCTGAACTAACTATCGACGGTAAAAGTGGCTTTGTGTGCCCAGTAGGTGAAATCGATGCAATGGTCGAAAAAGCGCTGTTTATTCTAAATCCGGATAACCTACCCCGCTTCAAGCAAGGTGCCTTGGATCGGGCCAGGGAGTTTGAAGTAGACTTGATTGTTCCTCAGTATGAAGCTCTGTACGAGCGAGTCGCGAATAATTTGCTCCAAGTGGTGCCTACTTGATTTAATGAGCAATGATGAATGAATAATGATTGATTTTTTTCTCACTGTTCGTTTCTTCTACTCCATTACAACGACTACCATCTTTGAGCTATGTTCTCTAAACCCGTCTTCACTGTATTAACTGCCTTTGTATCAGTTATCAGCTATGCACAAACAACCGTGGATGAAGGAGCCTACCTGAAGCAATCACCACCAGGGCTAAACCCGGAAGTATTTGCGCCCGGTATCATTTCTCAAGAAGATGAGTTTGAGTTCGGATCGGTTTTCTCGGAAGGTGGCACCGAATTTTACTACGGAGTAAACGTAAACGGCAAATCGGAAACGCGGTATACGCAGTTAAAAAATGGCCAGTGGGCCGAACCAACGAAACTGTTTTATCACGATCAGTATGGATACAATGATCCTTTTCTATCGCCGAATGAGCAAAAGCTCTACTTTATCTCTAGCCAGCCTTTAGACGGAACCGGACCCAAGAAAGACATTGACATTTGGTATGCTGAGAAACAGAAAAATGATTGGTCAGAACCTATCAATGCGGGAAAGATGATCAATTCGGATAGCAATGAGTACTATATTTCATTTACTGAAAGTGGCACGCTTTACTTTTCCTCCAACATTAGAGCTACTCAGCGAGGCGATTACGATATTTACACCTCACAACGAATGGATGGAA
>NZ_JBARYM010000586.1:0-9661 GCF_049647865.1 Tunicatimonas sp.
CTATCAGCTACTGCTGGTTTCTTTACAGCGTTCTTCCTAGCAATCATTTCGCTCTTCTTCTTTCTTTACTACCGAAAATTCTTTTTAGATTTTTTATACCGGTTATTCCATTCGGAGAATCATAAAATAGTGGGTACAACGGTGATCAAGATAGAGAAGGTAGTGCGGAGCTATATTCTAGGCCTATTCACGGTTATCTTGATCGTCGGCGTTTTAAACACCACCGGTTTAATGATACTGGGAATTGAGCACGCGATGTTCTTCGGTGCTTTAGCAGCGGTACTTACTATTATTCCCTATATCGGGGTTTTTATTGGCTCGCTTCTCCCTATATTATTTGCTTTGGTTACTAAAGATTCTTTGTGGTATCCGGTAGGAGTAGCCCTTATATTTTGGGTAGTTCAGTTTCTGGAAGGTAACTTTATTACTCCCAATGTGGTAGGCGGAAGGGTAAGTATTAACCCATTTGCCGCTATTTTAGCACTATTTTTTGGCGGAATGATCTGGGGTGCTATTGGTATGATTTTATCTATACCAATACTTGCTATCACCAAAGTAATTTTTGACACGGTACCTCCGTTAAACCCATACGGTTTCTTATTAGGAAATCCGCCAGACGAAAGCACACTAGAGTCGCGAAGAGTTAGATTGAAAAGTATCAGAAAACGACTTATACGAAGAAAAAGGTTACAGATAAAAGAAAAAGCTTAGTAGCTCACGAGCATCCCGGCAATAGTGGCGGTCATCATACAAGCGAAAGTAGCAGCCGTCAATGCCCACATGCCTAGTTTAGAGAGGTTTTCTTGCTGCTCGGGGGCTAAACTGCCAATACCGCCAATTTGAATAGCGATAGAACTAAAGTTAGAAAAACCGCAGAGCGCGTAGGTAGCAATTACCAGGGCTCGTCCGTCTAAACCACCTGCTGCTTTCATTTCTGATAAACTTAGATACGCCACAAATTCGTTAATTACTGTCTTTTGCCCCAGCAAACTACCTACTTGGAGGGTTTGATTCCAATCTACTCCCATAATGAAGGCGAACCCTCGAAATAGTTGTCCTAGTAAATATTCTAGCGAAAATTCATCGAATGTACCTTCCGTGCTCTGAACAACAAACTGGTTTAGGCCTGTTAGTTCACCAATTACACCCGATAAAAAATAGTTAATAGCCGCAATTACGGCAATAAACGCCAGTAGCATCCCCCCTACATTTAACGATAGTTTTAACCCTTCAGCTGCTCCTCTGGAAAGCGCATCAATCACATTTACTCCTAAGTTTTCGCCACTCACACTAAGCTCTGACCGTATTTTATCAGGTTGGGTTTCGGGTACTAGTATTTTTGCGATAACAATTGCCGCCGGGGCGTTCATAATGGATGCACTTAGTAGGTAGGAAGCAAAGCGAGTCCGTTCTACCGGATCATCTCCTCCTAAAAAAGCAACATAGCCACCCAGTACCCCGCCCGCAATGGTCGCCATTCCGCCGGTCATCAAACACATAATTTCAGAAAGCGTCATTCCAGCAATGTAGGGACGAACCAGCAGTGGGGCTTCGGTTTGTCCTAAAAAGATATTTCCGGCGGCTGATAGACTTTCTGCTCCCGATAGGCGCATAGTGCGCGCCATAACCCAGGCAATACCGTAAACAATTTTTTGCAGAATACCCAGGTAGTATAAACCTGCGGTAACCGTAGAAAAGAATATAATAGTAGGCAGTACTTGAAAGGCAAAGATATAGCCGAAAGAAGAAGCATTTACTAGGTCACCAAACAAAAACTCGGCTCCTTGCTGGGAAAAGCTTAAAAACTTTACAAAGGCTTCACTAACCTTATTAAAGATACCTTTTACTAACGGAACCTTCAGAATTAAGATTCCCGCCACCAGTTGGATAGCAATTCCTATTCCCACTAACCGCCAGTTCACTGCCCGCCGATTTCTGGATAATAGAAAGGCAATAAATACCAGGGCAGCAATTCCCAGAATTCCGCGAACGTAGGGCATAGTAGATCAGGCTAGTGGGTGCTACCCCAACCTACGTAGGTTCGGGCATGTATTTCAGGTAAGAATGTTAATTTCGGCGGTTCATCTCATCCCGAATCTTAGCCGCTTTTTCATAGTCTTCTCCTTTTAAGGCTTCCTCTAACATGGACGTAAGGCGATCGAACGACAAGTCTTTTAACTTCTCATTAGATGAACCTTTCTTCTTCCGCCCCCCCGAACCAGTTGGAGTGGGTGGTATCTCTGGCTCGCTTTCTTCATCAGTCAGTACGATACCGGCTTCGGAAAGCACACTTTCGTTGGTAAAAATGGGCACGTTAAATCGTAGACCAATGGCAATAGCATCTGAAGGACGGGCGTCAATTTCGGTAGTACCCGCTCCATCGCTACAAACGATTTTAGCGAAGAACACTCCTTCCTTTAGGTCAGAGATCATGATTTCTTCTACTGTATAGTGGAAGTTTCGCGCGAACGACTTAAATAAATCATGAGTCATCGGACGATTTGGAACAATCTTCTCAATCTCAATAGCAATTGCTTGGGCCTCAAACATTCCAATGATAATGGGTAATCGGCGATTACCTACTGTCTCTCCCAGCACCAACGCAAACGAACCCTGCTGAGACTGGCTAGAAGAAAGACCTAAGATTTCTAATTCAATTTTATTCACAGTATAAGCAACTTAGTTTTGAGAAGCTTTGATCTTTTCGGTTAACTGAGGCACTATTTCAAAGGCGTTGCCCACCACTCCGTAATCGGCGGCTTTGAAGAACGGTGCTTCAGCATCTTGATTAACGACTAAAATGTATTTAGAAGAGTTTACCCCAGCAAGGTGTTGGATAGCACCTGAAATGCCCACTGCTACGTACAGAGTGGGGCTTACTTTTACCCCGGTTTGCCCCACGTGCTCGTGGTGGGGTCGCCAACCCATATCCGATACCGGTTTACTACAGCCAGTGGCAGCTCCCAAAGTATCCGCTAGCTCTTCAATCATCTCCCAGTTCTCCGGACCTTTTAGGCCGCGACCGCCCGATACTACAATATCAGCCTCAGGTAGTAAAATATCGCCTTCACTTTTCTCAGTGTTTGTAATGGTAGCGTCAAAATCAGTATCTGATAGGGTGGCCGAGAAGTTTTCTACCGTAGCTGTTTCAGTTCCTTCTTCGGGAGTAATTGCGTTCTTTCGCAACGCGATAATTTTTTTATCTCGGTCGAGCTTAGTATACGCAAACGCTTTACCAGTGTAGATGCTACGTTTTACCACAAACCCATCGCTTAGATCGGGTAAGTCTACTACATTAGCACCTAGTGCCGCTTGCTGTTTAATGGCTACCCGAGAAGCAACCGGATCGGCCAGGGAAGACTTGGCGAGCACCAATACCTTAGCACCTGTCTCGTTCATAGCTTGGTCAACCACCGAAGCGTAAGCTTGAATTACTCCTTGGTTTAATCGTTCGTCGGTAACATGCAGTACCCGGTTAGCTCCAAATTTTCCTAAGCTTTCTAGCTCTTCACTACTAACCTGATTTCCTAAGGCTAAAGCTACTACATCATCTTCATTCATCTGCTTATTTAAAGCGGCAGCATAAGCTATAGCTTCCAAAGATGATTTTTTTATTTTTCCGTCGGATTCTTCAACGAGCACTACTATTGCCATACGTGTCTATTTCGGGTGTTGCTAATAATTTACTAAAAATCAATGATTTGAATGGTAAGTCTGCTACCGCTAGAGTACGTTAGCTTCATTCTTTAAGGCTTGTACCAGCCCATCTAATTCATCAGCCGAGAACATTTTTACCTCACCTTTGGGAGGGGGAAGTTCGTAGCGAACGGTATCCGTCATTTGCTCATCGCTAGTGGGTTCTCTAACATCTAGTGGCTTCTTGCGAGCCATCATAATACCGCGCATATTCGGAATTTTCCATTCGGCAATTGGTTCTTGGCAACCAGCAATAAACGGTAGTTTTACCTCCAGTTGTTCTTTCCCACCTTCTATTTCCCGAGCTAACTTAGCAGTATCACCCTCAATATCTAGCTGCATTACGGGTGAGATAGAAGGCATTCCTACCAACTCACCTACCATACCGTGTACTTGACCACCGTTGTAATCAATTGATTCACGTCCCATCAGTATCAAATCGTAGGCACCGTCCTTTACCACCGAAGCGATTTGCTGAGCCACAAAAAAACTATCAGTCGGATTGGCATTAATACGAATAGCATCATCTGCCCCAATGGCTAGTGCTTTACGGATAGTAGGTTCGGTTTCGGCTTCGCCTACGTTGATTACTGTAACTGAACCGCCGTGTTGTTCTTTCAGTTCAATGGCTCGGGCTAAGGAATAATCATCATAAGGGCCAATAATATACTGTACGCTGGTGGGATCAAATTTGGTGTTATTATCGGTAAACGATACTTTTGATGTGGTATCGGGTACGTGGGTGATGCATACTAAAATCTTCATAGGCCATCGCTTCTTTTGCTTCAATATTTACTTTTATAACCCGTTTTTCGCTGCGAAGTTACGTAAATCAAGAATAAATAAAAATCAGTCTGGGGATGAATACCGAACGTCTAGCTCAACTACTCGATTTCTTACAAGAAGAACCAAATGACCCGTTTACCCTGTATGCTATTGCTACCGAATACGTGCAGGATGATCCTCAGCAAGCTCGCCAATATTACGAGAAGTTGTTAGAGGAACACCCTGATTATGTAGCTACCTACTACCACACCGCTAAGCTATATCAAAGCGCAGGTGAAACCACACTAGCCGAAGCAACATATCAGAAGGGAATTACAATTGCTCAAAAGCAACAAGATCACCTCGCCCTGCGCGAACTTCGAAATGCCTACAACGAATTTCTTTTTGAAGAAGAATGAACGGGGTGCAGGGTGCAAGTAATAATTAGCAATCTTTATCCAATCAGACAGCAGTTCGCTTGAATGAAAGGCAATCAACCATTCAGCAATCAAGCAACTGAATCAATCATCGTTCATTGGATAAGTGATTGTCTCAGAAGCGTAGGTAGCTCCGTTTTCGCCTTTGATTTGGTAAGTAACTTCGTGGTTCTGCCAGTTGATCTGGATTAAACCATAGTTGAGTGAAACGATTAAATCACTAATCCGATGGCGGTTCTCTTCGTTGGCTTCTTCGTATACGTGGGTAAGGCCACTAGAAGTAATATCGTACATCGGGTAGGGCATTTCTGGTAGTTTGAGACGGGAGATTTCACCGATGTGGCGATCGCCACTCAGCAAAACTACGCCCTGCGCTTCTGAGGCAGCAATTAAATCATACAGTCGCTGGTGAGACTTGGGGAAATTCGCCCATTTCTCAAACCCATGTTCATCGTGGATGACCTGGATACTACTCCCAATAATATTGAATTGAGCGTCGCTACTGTTAAGTTCTTCGGTAAGCCACGCCCACTGGGCTTCGCCTAACATGTCTCCTTCAGGATTGGCCCCGTAACGCTTCCCTTCTACTGAAGACTCCATCAACGTATCACGGAAGTAGCGGGTATCCAACAGAATAATTTTCACCCGCTGGCCCTCAGGACCGTAGGTATACGACTGATAGCCACCTTCCCGGTTCCAAACTGGGCGACTGGGGGCTACCTGCAAGAATTCCAGCATCAGATCGCGACTCGGTGCTTTCTGCGCAAAATGCTTACCACCGTCGTTAATGCCATAGTCGTGATCATCCCAGATGCCAATGACCGAAGTAGAAGCCAGTAGTTGCTGGTAGCCTTTCTGCTGAAACTGTTGTTGATACTTCTGCTGCATCAGTGCCATATCCGGAGTATCCCCATAGATATTATCTCCCAACCAAACCCACAAGTCGGGTTGTTGCTCAACAATTTCGGGCCAAAGCGGCTGAGGCTCGTCAGCTTTATTACAGGAGCCAAAGGCGATGGTAGTGAGTACTTGGGTAGTGTCTATCGGTACTGCGGGCACCTGCGAGAAGGACTGCGGTTGATTGGTTTTGCAGCTAAATAGCAGTAGACCAGTAATAAAGAGCAGAGGTAATTGTTGCATACTAGAGGAGAAAAAAGAGGCTCACTGTTGAGCCTCTTGAGTCTAAGTTTGAAAGTTTATTATTGAAAGATGTACCGTACTCCTAGCTGCATTTGCCAACGGGAACTGATGACTCCCTGGTTGTCTAGTCTTCCGTAGAAAGAATCATCATTCTGAAATTCTTGAAAGGTGAAGGTAGGTACGTTCGTATCTCCCTGAAAACCTTCAAATTCCAGTAGCTCAATACCACTAGAAGAACCGAAATATCTCCGGCCCCACGTAGAATTTAGCAAGTTACCAAAGTTAAAAATATCTACCGAGAACTGAAGTGTATGTCGTTTCCCGTTACCTTGCTCAAGGTATATATCCTGTAAGAATCGTAAATCAAACGTATTGATAAATGGAGCGCGGGATGCATTGCGTTCGGTGTATTGTCCTCGGCGAGAGTTTAGGTATTCGTTATTAGAAATAAACTCATCTAATGAAGCCCACTGCTGCGCTGCCGAAACCGTCACGTTCCCTTCATCATCTGTTTGATCTACTAAAATAATATCACTTTGGTTATTAGGGACATAAACCAATGCTCGGTTGCGAGAATCTTCGTTGGTAATATCATCACCGCTACCATAGATGTACGTAGTCACATTCCCTGAAACTCCCTCGTAGACCAAAGATATCTGACTTCGACCGAAACTGAAGTAATCCGCTTCGTAAGATACCTGTCCAATGACTCGACTGCCTTGAGCAAAATCAGAGCGAGCTAGTTCTTCCCAATTATTTCGCCCGTCAATTGCGTGTAATCCTCGCCACTGCGACGAATTCTGTGAGGAAGTTCCATCGTAAATAGAAAGGGCATCTCCGTAGGAATAAGCAATTGATCCTTGAAAGCCATCCTGTAGCGGTTTTACCAATTGTGCCGATACGTTGTAAGAATAGCCTTTGCTTGTATTAGAACCCAAAATAATCCGTCCGTAAGTATCATCTATCGGATCATCCTGGTCAAATATGGCGCGGTCGTCAGGCGTGCCCTCTAGCTGACCTACTGCCGGTTTAAGATTTACGTTCTGGTAGTATACTTGGTTGATTGTGCTATTAAAGATACCTTCCAAAGTACCAATCATACCCCAGGGCAGCTTCTGATCATAGGCTAAGTTGAACTTAGCTACTTGGGGTATCTTAAAATTTGAGGCAAAAATATCAATATCGCCCGATGGTTCGGGATTGTTTGGATTTACCTCACCCGGAGGTTGTTGATTAATGTTAGGATTAAAGGGTAGATCTCCAAATCGCAGTACCGTACCTCGGTTTAACCCGTTGTTGTTATAGGCACCACCGGGCCACACCAGCGGAATACGGGAGGTAAAAACACCTGCCCCACCCCGAATTTGAGCGGTCTGATCACCCGTCAGGTCGTAGTTAAAACCGAAACGTGGAGAAACATATAGTTGGGGGTCAATAAAGTCACCAGTGCGGGCCCCTCGCAGATCATAACCAGCGGCTTCAATTGCTGGAAATGTATTGTTATTGAAATCCGGATTTTCTGGCGTTTCGGAGAACGTGGCAATATCGCCGCGTAAGCCCAGGGTAACTTTAAGTTTAGAGTTTACTTGAAATTCATCCTGCACGTAGAACCCGTATTGAGCACCGCTAAATTCAACCCCAGCAACTGACTCATCGCCCGTCACATTATCTCGTAGCGAGTAGCTTCGAATAAAAAAGTCTGATGGCTCTCCTGCTAAGAAATCATTTAAATTAGAGGTGCCAATAGGCTCCGACCGTGCCCATTCATAATCGCCGAAATTAAACGGGATAAATAGGTTTTTAGCCCGATAAAATTCCAGGTTCACACCGAATAGCAACGTATGTCGGCCTTTGTATA
This sequence comes from Tunicatimonas sp., assembly GCF_049647865.1. NCBI lineage: Bacteria > Pseudomonadati > Bacteroidota > Cytophagia > Cytophagales > Catalimonadaceae > Tunicatimonas > Tunicatimonas sp. Next base: position 7,897 of record NZ_JBARYM010000586.1, read on the forward strand.
GCTCAAAGTTGTTGTTAACTGTAATTACATCTTGATCTAATAAATTAGCTGTAGAGAATGTCTCCGCCCCAAAAGTAAATCCGCCCCGTTCATCATCAATAAAAACTGCAGGAAACTCCTGTCCAAAAGGGTCACGATCATCTCTTACCAGCGTAGCTCCAATAGTGAGGTGATTAAACATGGAGTTACCAATGTTGGTCTTTAACTCTAGTGCCGTAGAGTTGGTATTGGATACAAAGTATTCGGATCCATTGCGGAAGCGAATACCCGAACTGGTTGAGGCTCTAGCTTCTAAATTTTCTGCTCCGGTAAATGAATGACGGACACTTAATTTGTTATTAGGATTAATATTCCAATCAATCTTAGCTAATAATTTATCACTATTTAGAAAAGCGGTGTTATCATTCCAAGAACCTGGATTGTAGCCATACTGAGACTGGAGAAAGCTGGATAACTGATTGATTTGCTCAACACCGACGTTTCCGTTATAGTTGGCAATATTGAACGGTTGAGGCGTTTCATTGCGCTCCTGTTCTAAGCTTACGAAGTAAAATAGCTTGTCTTTAATCAATGGGCCGCCTATCCGTGCTCCGTAGGTTTGCGAACTGAATTCGGGTAACCTCTCCCGCTCGAAATTAGAATCATCTATCTGATCGTCTTCAGCAGGGTCTAATCCAGCCAACCGCTCGTTCCGCCATAGATAGTAAACTGACCCTTCTACTTCGTTGGTTCCACTACGGGTAACCGCATTAATAGAACCACCCGCAAAACCCGATTGGCGAACGTCCATTGGAGCAACAGATACTTTAAACTGACCTATGGCATCTAAGCTAATGGGTGAAACCCCCGTTTGTCCGCCATTGGTACCGCTACCAGCTAAACCAAAAACGTCGTTGTTTACCGCGCCATCAATGTAAATAGCATTGTAACGGTTGTTTTGGCCGCCAATAGAAATTGATAAGCCATCGCCACCTTCTTCAATAGTAGCTTGCGGAGTGTACCGGGCAAAATCACCGATAGAGCGGTTTACGGTTGGCGTGGTGTTAATTTTCTCTAACGAAACAAAGGTTTCTGCCCCCGTCCGATTACCGTCGATTATATCACCCTGCTGAGCTGTCACCAATACCTCTTCCAACTCAGTTGCTGATTCGGACAGCTCAATATTAAGGTTGTAGGTTTGACCTAACTGAAGGTAGATATTATTTCGTTCTTTAGGCTCATACCCTACGAATGTTATTGTAACGGTATACGGGCCTCCTGTACTTAATGCAGAAAGTCGGAAGTACCCATTCGCATCAGTTACGTTGCCCCACTGAGAACCCGTAGGAGTGTGAACCGCCAGCACGGTGGCCCCAGGTAGTCCTTCCCCACTTTCGTCTATTACCTGCCCTCGAATATTAGCCGTAGTTGTTCCCTGGGCTAATAACTCGGACACACTGCCTAGGCAAGCTATCGCCACCCACAATAAAATTAGTAAATTACTTTTCATAGATTAGGTTTAATTGGTTAAAAAATTCGGCTGCAAAAGTACAGTTTTAAGACTAGTTTTGCTCAGTGATTGTTATTTATCTAATTATTAATTCACCCCTTTGTTCTTAACGTTTAGTTAACATAGCCTAAGTCCATTCTTCATTTTTTAATAGCTAAAAAAGTCCTGATACAAAGAAATAGCCTGATTTTATAAAGAATCAGGCTATTTATAAAATGCTTTTTCGGAAGTATTAGGGAAGTTCAGTTTGATAGTTTTTATCGGCCAGTATATTCG
>NZ_JBARYM010000587.1:0-2783 GCF_049647865.1 Tunicatimonas sp.
TTTGCCGCAGAAACCAACCGCAACAAGTAGATCAGCAACGCTACATTCGTCCGGATACGTACGTGCGCCTTTCCGAAGAAGCCCAGTGGACTTTAGGAGTTACCAAGCCTTAGTTCTTCCCAGCTAATGATTTAAAACCAACTACCGTAAATTCAACCCGTCGGTTTTTCTGCTTATTGCTGTCCGTATCGTTCTTTGCAATATGAGCGGACTCACCGTAGCCTTTGGCTTGCAAACGATCGGCAGAAATTCCGACTTCGACTAAGTAGTCTCGCACCGCTTTTGCCCTATTCTCGCTCAGCAGCAGATTAGCTGCCTCGCTTCCGTCGGCATCGGTATGGCCACCTATGAGCACTTTCATGGTAGGATTGGCATTAAGAACACCGGCTAACTGATTCAGCTCTACGAAAGAAGACTCGCGAATACGGTATTTATTAGTATCAAAGTTCAAATTATTGATTACAATATTAGCTCCTTTTTCTATCGGAGCTAAATACAAATCCCGGTTAACTTCTTCGTATTTAGTTATTTCTGTTAGGTCTAAGTTTGCTGAAATTGGAATGTAGCCCGCTTCTTGGGCTGAAAACCCGTATACATCTCCGGCTGGAAGTACTATTTTATATGCTCCAGTATTTGGATCAGACTTAGCCTGCCCAACTTGCTGCCCACTAGATAAAGAGTGATATACAATCTGTGAACTAATGAAGCTACTATCCTTTTGATTTCTCACTACGCCCTGCGCCAGCACAATGGGCTGTGGCCGAAGCGATTCCGGCATTTTTGCCCGATAAATATCCCCTTTCCCATAGCCAGAGTCATCATAAGAAACAAAATACACGTAAGAGCCATCGGCTGGAACTGCGTAAAACCCATCCCACTTCGGGGTATTAAACTGACTACCTAAGTTGACAGGTTCTGACCACTCTAGCCAGCCATCTCCTATCCGCTTAGACATAAATATATCGTTGTTTCCGTACCCGGGAAGCCCCGATGTGGAGAAGTACAAAGTTCTGTCATCAGCCGCTAAAAAGGGGGAACCTTCGCTCGCGGCCGTATTTAGCACGTCCCCCAAGTGGCGAGGCTCGGTCCATAGTGTATCATTTATCTTTTCAATAAAGTAGAGATCTTTATTACCGAAAGTATCATTGCGCTGAATAGCTGAGATCATCGCATTTCCGGTACTAGCAAGGGTAAATTCACCGTATTTGCTGTTGTTATAATAGTTTTCTACTGGCACCTTCGTGGGAAAAGACCAGCCATCCTTGGTTCTGTGTGTAAAGGAAATCCCTATCGAGGATGTTCCGTCGGGGTTATAGATGTTGAGCAAAAGCGCCTTTTGCCCGTCAGGAGTAATACTCAGTAAGCAGCTATTGTTCTTTCCATTGATAGGTTCTGGAAAAAGCTGGGGTGTTCCCAACTGGAGGCTATCTACCTCGCAAAACCAAATATTTTGCCGATCCGTGCCTATATTATCCGGGTGGCTTCCTCGTACAAAATACAGCGTTTTCCCATCAGGCGAAATTATTGGGCATAGTTCATCGTATGCCGAATTAATTTCGCCCCCCAAATTTTCCCGTACAACGGTATCGGCAATACTTACCTCATTAACGTTTACAGTATAATCAATTGTCTCATCAACAATTCCAATAGCATCTATTTGATTATGCCCTTCATCAATTGTTGTCTTCAAATAAACTTTTACGCGGTCGGCTTGGTAAGGAGTGCGTTCTATTGTTACTTTAAGAAGACGCCCATTCGGTAAAGACTTAACATTATCGTCTTTAAATATCAGATGATAGTTGCCCGCTGTATCTCTGAGTTCGACTTTTTCGGTAGCCCCGCCGTTAAAACTCTCATTAATAATTACTTGCTGCACGTTTTGTGGTTGAGAGAAGCCTACTTCTATAAATTCACCATCGGGGTTAGAGGTGGCTGCCGGAGTATACGCACAGGGAGAAGAACCGTGCGATGTGAGCACACTAGGCTCTCCAAGAGCCTGCGCAGCCCGATATTGTTGAGGATACTTATCGTATTTGAATTCATTAGAAAACCGAATTACGGTGTCAGCCCACTGAATAGTCTGAGCGCAGAGATCAAGCGATAGTAACAATAAAGATAAAGTGATCTGAAGAGTAGTGGTTTTTTTCATTGAGCGATATGTTGAGTTAATAACTAAAAAAGTATCAATCAACAACCCTACCGCCTATTTTTACCTTTTTCTTCTTTTCATTTGTTTGATGTCATTGTTAGAATTTAAACTATTTTAAAATTTTTGCTCAGTAATTTCTTCGGCAAAAGCGTGTTTGTTCAGGTAAAGATGTATTTCTGCTTTTGTTGAATCAACCAATAGTCGGCCACCTGAATGGCAGTAAACATTAAACCGGCAAAGCCCAGAATAGGAAGTTTACTCTGTAAAAGTAGAAAGTAGCTGGGGTAAACGATAAAAAGCACCCCCCCACAAACTAGCGTAGCTACTGTTACTAACCCTATTGCTAACCACCAATACGAACTACTGCCCCATGAATATTTCTTTATAGCTTGCTGAGCAATTCGTTCGGCAAAACCTTCCGATATAGTCACCGGTGGGGACTGCGCCAAAGCTTCATAAAGCAGTTGGTAAGTTTTCAGTCCGGGTTCGGCCTCATTGTTTACGGGACTAGCATCTCTACCCACCCGATCTTGCCACTCCTGATCTTTATATTCGTCGTTCATAATTTTTGGGGGTGCAATTGTGGTTCCAACTTTTCTTTCAATAACTTTCGTGCCCGAAACAAGTAATTTTT
>NZ_JBARYM010000588.1:0-13664 GCF_049647865.1 Tunicatimonas sp.
CAGTCAAATTTGGTGAGAAGAAACGTGAGTCTTCCCCTTGAGCCGTATTGCGGGCCGAGAGATAGTTGAATGTCCCCTGTATACTCCAAGTAGGAGCTAACTGTACGGTGGTATTAGCATTAACTGAGTAAATCCAGCTTTGCGTATTTACCGGTCTATCGTCGAACGTACCCTCAATCGTGTAGCGATACAAATTACCTCCGGCGTATATCTGCCAATTCGGTGTCGGGTTCAATTCCAATCCAGCCTCTAATCCAATAGAACTCCCCTGCCCCACGTTGGAATAAATTCGATTTAAAATTGTGTCGTTAAATACGGTGTTTACACGGTTGATAAGATTTTCTACATGACGAAAGTAAGCTGTTGCGAATAAGGAGTTATCTCCAAAGTCTTTGATCACACCCGCTTCAACCAAATCAATAAATTCAGGTCGTAGTTCCGGATCGCCCTGTTCTAGAGTTTCCGAGTGTTCGCGTTCCGGAAACGGATTCATCTTAAAAGTGGTGGTGCGCTCTACCCGTCGGCTATAAGCTGCCTTCATTCTAAACTGGTCGTTAAACTGATACTCTAGGTTAGCCGAGGGATATAATCTGATGAAATCATAGCTATAAGTAGTATCTACAAAATCGTTGGTTAGCAACATGTTACGATCCATTACTTCAACCCTCGCTCCTAATGAATATGTTAAGTTATTTAGCTGGCTGCTATATAGTCCGTACACCGAATGAATCTGGCGACTCAGATCAACCTGGCTAGAAAACTCAGGAATCAATTCAAATTGGTTAGTTCCGATGGTACGTTCCTGATATACGAAGTATCCGGTATGATCAAGGTAGCGGTATTGGTAGCCAGCCTCCAATGTTCCGTTGGGCAGCGGATACAAATAATCAACCTGAAACCGAATTCCGTTCAGTGGATTATCATTAGTGTTATACTGATCTTGTAGGGTGTCCTGCAAGCTCGGCCAAGCTAAGTTTAAATTTGTAGTGGGTCCCCCCAGCATGGTGTACTCGTACAGCAGCGACGTACTTAGCCGAGAGGCGTTGGCAAAGGTATGAGCGTAGTCTAAGCTACCTATAATAAAATCGCCCCGACGGATACGGAGGTTTTCGTTAAAATAGGTTGTCCGACTGACAGTATCTCGCTCCGGTTGATATACCGTGAAATTATTATACAGTATATCGGCAGTACGATCTTTATTGCGCCTGCCCGCGTACAGGCCTAATGTGAAAGCATTACTTTTATTTGGGGTGTACCCAATTGTGGTTCGTGCGGTATATGCTTCCTCATCAAAACTACGTTCACCATCCGAGGGAAAGCGGGTTAGCGTGTCGTTGATGATGGTAAACACATCACCTTCGCGTCTTCCAGCAATATCGTTGCGCAAATAACTGCCCCCTACCGTCACATCCCACTTTTGCTTACGGTAGTTAAGCGTGAAGTCGCCCCCGTAGCGTTGGGCACGCTCGGCGTTATTGTAGTCCTCAATACTTGGTAAACCAACCTGACCATTCATCAGTACGTACCAACCATCTTCTGCGCCCCGGCGGGTAATAATATTGATAATTCCGGCTTTCCCTTCAGGATCGTATTTAGCCGAGGGAGCCGTGACAATTTCTACGTCTTCTACTGCATTGGCGGGTAGTTGGCTTAAAATAAGATTGGGATCACTTTGAATAGGTTTGCCATTCAGTAGGATAGTAAAGCCCGAAGAACCACGCACGGTAAGCTCGCCCAAAGCATTCACAGCTACGGAGGGAATATTTCGCAGCACATCAGTCGCTGTACCGCCAGTGGCAGATTGAAACTGAGCAGCCTGGTACACCTGGCGATCAACCTTATGATATACCGAAGCTTGCTGACCGGTAACGGAGATCTCCTGCAACAATTGTTCGGTAGCTTGTAACGAAATACTGCCAAAAGAACTCTGTTCATTGGTTTGAATATCGAATACGGAGGTATAGGTTGGCTCAAAGCCGACAAACTGCACCAGTAACAAATACGTGCCTTGCTCAATACTATTCAAGCTAAATGACCCATCGAGTTGGGTCACGGTACCTTCTAAAATGGAAGAATCCTGGGGTTGACACAGTGCTACTGTCGCGTACTCTAACGGTTCCTGACTACTTTTATCTAACACCACTCCCGATAGGGATGCTTTTTGGGCATGAGCCACCATCGATATAAAAGATACCCCGATTAAGGTTAGAACTATTATTAATTGTCGGAAGGGAAAAATCAAGGCGGTCAATTGGTAGTATGTAAAAGTAATAGCTGTACGGAAAATCAGCTACACGAAAAAGTAACGGTTCCAGTTGGCTAAATATACACGCAAAAGGAAGAAGTCCCTAAGTAAACTCATCATCTTTATCATTAGCGAGTCATGCACAAGCTATGGGGGTGTTTCTTGCTTTTATGCTCCTGCACCCTTGCTACCAAATCAGCGGTTACTCCCACGTAAAGCGTGGTATAGTGCCGATTGGTCATGATATACACGCACCCACCTCGCTCCATTTTTTTTCTACAATATACGAACATTTACCGTCACTACGATGACGTGATAGTACCATCATTGCAAGGACAAAGGACGCATCGGACTGCCGAAGCAGCAGTCTCCCCCATTGAAGCATCTCTGTTACTAAGCGGGAGATCGCTTCGTGCCTCGCGATGTCGTGATAGTACCGTTACTGCGAGGGTGAATACCCGAAGCAGTCTCCCCCATTGAAGCACCTTAGTTACTAAACAGGAGACGGTTGCCGGGGAGGCCCCGCCGCGCAATCGCTTCGTTGTTCGTCCCTCACTTCTCGCGATGAAGCTTAAATAGAGAGGATCGGGCAGAAGTTGTCGGAGCATGAGGGGTGAACTTATAGCCTCTCGGGCTAGGAGGCTATAGCTTACCGAGGTTGGTAGACTAGACTGGTTCTAAATAACAAAGCCCCCTTCCGGCAAGAAGTGGGCTTTGGCTTACAGTGTAAGATTTATAGTAATTCGTACTTACTACGCTACTACCAATGTCTCATTGAGTTTGCCAATACGAAGGTTCTTGGTAGACCGGATAATGGTACGTACCTCTAAGCGGTACTCTCCTTTCTTTAAGCTTTCGGGTACTTCTACCGTTAGCTTGCTAGGGTAGTTATTAGCTATCTCAACAACGCGCGTTTCTGCTCCCTTGGTATCAATGAAAAACACTCCTTGCTGAGCATCGGTCATATCACCAATTTTTAAGTCACTACCCATTACCTCAACAAAACTACCGGGGGTAATGCGGTCGTTGAACGTCTTAGACTTTAAGTCGCGTAACTGCTCTACTACCGGAAGCTTTTTAATAGCGGGTATCTTTTGCACCGGAGTTTGTTCCGCCATCGTCGCTAAAGTACTACCCAAACGAACATTAGCGTTGACTTGATGACGAGAAGCATCGAAATAATCAGCATCATCAGTAAACACACCTGAGATACTCCGGTCAATGAGCATATATTCCGAAACAAAGCCTTCACCATTTTGTAGGCGTTTACCCAATGCCCGAAAGAAAGCGGGTAGTACAGCATTGCATTCGGTAGGTTTTAGAATAGATCCTTCACCAGTAATATCTTCTACCAGGTCATTAACCGTACACTTGGTAGTGTCTTGAACAATGGCCATTCGGTCGTCGGGATCGGGGGTCAGCACATTATCGTGCAAAGAGTAAGGTAACATATTCGTTAATTTACGTTGAACATATCTGTATCTCTACAATAATTATGTCAGCGTAACTTGGTGTTCACTAAGCGTAATGTAGTGTTTCGTAACGAGCTGTACGGTTTGCCTCGTTTGCTGTTTGTTTATCGCTTCAGTCTTTCATTGCTACCTTAGTATACTTCCTGGCAACTGCCCAGATGTATGGCCTCTTTCAATAAGATTAATTCAACACCGTTTCTTCAGCCATGTCGGCCAGTTGCTCGTGGCTTAGCTCGCAGTTAATCCAATTAGGATCTAGATCGGCATCTGAACGCTCGTAGAATCGGATGGCTCCGTGATTATCTTCGGCTACCTGCCATTTCATTTTTTGCGCCCCCTTCTCTACTGCTTCTTCCGCCAAAGCTTGCATAAATAGTTGCCCAACCCCTCTTCCTCGGTGCGATTGAGTGATGATCAAGTCTTCCAAATACAAGCTTTTCCCCTTCCAGGTAGAATACGTAAAGTAGAAAACGGCTGCACCGATAATCTGCCCCGCTTCCTCAGCTACAAAAAAGTCGAGATACTTTCTCGAGCCGAAAGCGTCTTTCCGCATCTGCTCGGGTGTATTGCTAATTGCCTCAATATCAACCTGATGATGAATTGCCTGTTCTTCAATAAGCTTAAACACAGAATTAATATCTGATTCCCGACCGCACCGAACGTAAATACTCTCACTGTTCTGCATGAATTGCATGATATAAATTGATAAAATGGTAATTAGCTAGGGCAACAGATAGTCCACCGGTTGGGTTCGCGATACCAGCGGTAATTATAATGGAGATTCGCCAATTGCTATTGCAAAAAAACTCTTGGGTACTTATCTTAGAAGCTTTTCTAACGATAAATACCTATGAACCAACCTCGATCTACCTACTTACTTATCTTGGCTTTCTGCTGCCTATTTGCGCTAGACACCTCTGCCCAGCGAAATAAGAAATCATCAATAACGACCGTTAGCTACGATGACTCACTCTACAATGCTATTGAATATCGTTTAGTGGGGCCCTTCCGAGGCGGACGCTCGGGAACTGTTACTGGGGTTCCGGGTGATCGTGACACTTATTATTTTGGCTCGGTAGGAGGCGGAGTTTGGAAAACGAACGATGGTGGTACTACTTGGAAAAACATATCCGATGGTTTTTTTGGTGGCTCAGTTGGCTCAGTGGCCGTGTCTGAATCTGACCCCAACGTAATCTACGTTGGACTGGGTGAAAAAACCATTCGCGGAAACGTATCTTCAAACTTTGGGGTCTGGAAATCTACCGATGCCGGGAATAACTGGGAGTTCATCGGGCTAAAAGATACTCGCCATATCGGTCGTGTCCGGGTCCATCCTACCAACCCCGACATTGTGTACGTAGCGGCAATGGGCGACTTGTGGCAATCCAGCGAAGAGCGGGGAATCTATAAAAGTACCAATGGAGGTGAATCTTGGGATAAAATCTTGTTTGCCAACGAAGAGGCCGGGGCCGTTGACCTGGTGCTTGATCCTAATAACCCGCGCATTCTTTACGCCAGTACCTGGAACGTAGATCGCACCCCCTACAGCCTGTCTAGCGGCGGGCCGGGTTCCGACCTGTGGAAAAGTACCGATTCCGGAAAGAACTGGGAGAAGTTGACTGAGAAAGAAAATATGCCAGAAGGGCCCCGCGGGATTATCGGAGTAACTGTTTCCCCGGTTAATTCTGATCGGGTGTGGGCATTAATTGAGGCCGAAGACGGTGGCGTATTTCGTTCGGATGATGCCGGAAAGACTTGGGAGAAGACGAGCAGCGACCGGGCGTTACGCTCTCGGGCTTGGTACTACACCCGAATTATTGCCGATAGTCAAGATGAGAACAAGGTATACGTGATGAACGTGTCGTACGCCAAGTCTACTGACGGTGGCAAGACATTTACGCTGCATCGTGCCCCCCACGGTGATCACCACGATCTGTGGATTGACCCGGAGGACAATAGCCGAATGATTATTGCTGACGACGGTGGTGCTCAGGTTTCTACCGATGGGGGGGATAGTTGGTCCACGTATCATAATCAGCCCACTGCGCAGTTTTACCGGATTGCTACGGACAATCACTTTCCCTACCGAATCTATGGGGCTCAGCAGGACAACTCGTCTATCCGTATTCAGCACCGCACCGATGGACCCGCTATTACCGAAGATGATTGGGAAGTGACGGCCGGAGGGGAAAGTGCTTATCACGCGATTGACCCGAACGATGATGACGTTATTTACGGAGGCAATTACAAAGGCTATTTGTACCGCTATAACCACGAAAACAATCAACGTCGGTCTATTAATGTGTGGCCGTTAAACCCGGCTGGTTCAGGAGTAGAAGTAATGAAGTACCGCTTCAACTGGAACTTCCCCACTTTTTTCTCTCACCACAATCCGAACAAACTTTACGCTTTCTCTCATCAGGCACACGTGAGCACTACTGAGGGAGAAAGCTGGGAAACCATTAGCCCCGATTTGACACGAGCCGTACCCGAAACAATGGTTTCGTCGGGTGGGCCGATTACCCAGGATAATACGGGAGTTGAATTCTACGCTACAATCTTAACCGCTAATGAAAGCCCCTATCAAGAAGGCGAGCTTTGGACCGGATCGGATGACGGTTTATTGCACTTAACACAGGATGGCGGGGAAAACTGGCAGAATGTTACCCCCGAAGATGCTCCCGAAAATATTATGTGGAATTCAATTGACATTCACCCTACAGTACGGGGCGGAGCCTACGTAGCCGGAACCCGCTATAAGAGTGGCGATTTTCAGCCGTATCTCTACAAAACTACTGACTACGGGCAAAGCTGGACCAAGATAACCGAGGGCATTGAAGACTTGCATTTTACCCGGGTTTTACGGGCTGATCCTGAGAGAGATGGTTTGCTTTACGCCGGAACTGAGTACGGTATGTATGCTTCGTTTGACGACGGTGCCAGTTGGAAGCCTTTTCAGTTAAATCTTCCCGAAGTTCCCATTACGGATTTGCAGGTGCGCGATAATAATCTTATTGTAGCCACGCAGGGTCGTAGCTTTTGGATAATTGATGACCTTACGCCATTGCACCAACTTAATGAAACTGTTGCTCAAGCTGATTTTCATTTGTTCCAACCTAAGCCTAGTTACCGCTTAAATCAGCAAGGCCGTGAGCAGCAAAACGTGTTACTAAACGGAAAAAATCATCCGGAAGGTGTAATGCTTTATTATCATTTGGCTGAAAAGCCTGATAGTACTGATGTGCTGACAATGGAAATTCTGGAAGAGAATGGCGATGTAATTAAAACCTTTAGCAGCGATGCAGAAAAGCCTAAGCAGAAGTTACGGGCGAAGAAGGGCAGCAATCAATTCATTTGGGATATGCGCTACCCCGACGCGGTTTCATTCGAGGGCTTAATTCTTTATTCATCCAATACCGAAGGCCCCCAAGCCGTACCGGGTACCTACCAAGCCCGATTAACGCTAAACGGTGAAAGCCAGGAACAATCCTTTAAAATATTGAAAGACCCCCGGGTGAAGAGCAGCCAGGAAGATCTACAGGCTCAATTTGATTTTCTTATAGATGTGCGCGACAAATTATCCGAAGCTCATCAGGCAGTGATTGATATTCGCAACCTACGAAAGGACCTTGACTATGTGAAGGAAAAGCTGGAAGACAACCCTAATGCCGAGGCTATCCTCCAGGCTTCCAAAGAACTGGATGACGAAATGAAGGTGATCGAGAATAACATTCACGAAACTCGCAATGAAGCCTACCAGGATCCGTTAAACTTTGGTATCAAACTCAACAACCGGTTAGCCTATCTAGCTAGTCATGAATCCGCCGGTGACTTCCGCCCGACCGAGCAGGCTATTGAGTATAAAAAGGAGGTTTCAGCTCAGATTGACCAGGAAATATCAGCACTTCAAGAGCTTCTGAACGAGCGTTTACCTACTATCAATCAAATGATGGAAGAGCAGAGTATTGAAGTATTAACTCGACCTAAGTCTGAGAACAATGAAGTTGAAGTAGGACATTGAAGTATTGATGGAAGCAGACATAGTAAGTCATAGTGGTGTATGCTTTAAACTATTTATGCTTTTTCGCATGCATTACCGATGATACTCTTTACAGAATCATTTTACGCGTATTCATAATACCTCTTGTGGTAACTAGACTTACTTATTGTGCGATAGGCTCAGTCTTATTTTCCTTCGTAAACCAATTGTAGAGCACTGGCACAATAATCAGTGTCAGCAGCATAGATGAAACTAATCCGCCAATCAGCGTCCAGCCCAATGGTGACCACAAGCTTGTACCGGATACGGTCAGGGGAATAAGCCCCAAAATAGTCGTCAGCGTGGTCAGCACGATGGGAGTAAACCTACGTTCGCTGGCTTGCCGGATGGCGGTTGCTTTATCCAACCCTTCGCGCATTAGTTGATTGGTGTAATCTACTAGAATAATGGAGTTGTTGACCACAATTCCGACTAAACTGATAAACCCGACAAACGCAAAGAAAGAAAACGACCAACTGGTAATAAACAAGGCTACGAACGATCCGGTCACCGCTAAAGGAATGGCGGAGAAGATAATCAGAGGTTGTACTAACGAGCGAAACTGCAGCACCAAGATGGCAAAAATGCCCAGCATGGCTACCGCCAGTAAAATACCTAAATCGCCGAAGCTTTCTTGTTGAGTTTCATACTCTCCGCCAATGTAGTAGCTATAACCTTCGGGCCAGTCGTAACTATCTAGTGCCGGTATAATACTTTCAGTAATATCTTTAGTCCGATCTGGATCATCTACGTTGGCCGTAATACCCAGCGAGCGGGTGGTATTGAAGTGGGATATCTTAGCGTACTCAGCTTTAAATTCTACATCCGCCACTTGCCGCAAGGGTACCGATTGTCCATCATCCCGAGATAGGTATACGCGTCCGAAGTCATCCAGCGTTGGTTCATCAGCAAACGGAATACGAACAACTAGAGGGTAGGTTTCGTCATCTTCCTCCAACACTACTTCGTCTACCTGAATACCGTTGAGACTTGCCCGTACCGTCTGATCTAAATCCAGTAGTGAAATATTATACAACGAAGCCTTATCCCGATTGACTGCTACCTTAACATCCGTTTTAGCTAGTGCCATCGGGTTATCTACATCTTGCGTACCTGGCGCACTGCGAATAACTTTCTCTATATCGTAACCAATACGTTGAAGCGTATCCAGGTTATCGCCTAGCAATAAAATTTCTACTGGTGCTTCAAACGGAGCACCATTTTTCAACTCGCGAAAGGTTATGCGAGCATCGGAGTACTGAGCAAAAGCGTTACGTAGCTGCCCGAGTGTGGCGTAAAATTTAGCGGGTTCCCATTCCTTAAAATTAATCACTACTTCGCCGTGGTACTTTTTATATTCTTCGGGAATACGGTTGTAGTATACCTGCGGATTACCGTGCCCCACATTTACTGTATAATTTTTTATATACTCGGTAGTATCCAATACTTCCTCTACGTAGCGTACCGCCTGCTCGGTTCGTTCCAAATTGGCAGAGTACGGTAAATCTACACTCACCAGCAGTAAACTCTTATCGGCCGTAGGAAAGAAGCTCACTCCAATACTGGGAAACAATGCCCCGGCCCCGGCCAACATAAGTACTCCTACTACTACCGGAACCCATCCCCGCCGCAAAGCAAAATTAACCGCTGGGCGATAGAATCTAGATACGAAATGATCAATTTGGTGGCTTATCCAAGTACCTTTTCCAATGGATTTGCTCGAAAGTACCTGACTGGTAATAATAGGGGTAAACGCTAAGGCTAGTACTAAGGAAGCCAGCAAGGCAAAAATTACGGTTAACGGCAACGTCCGCAGAAACTCGCCCGGGCCACTGGAAAGTAGCGACAATGGGGCAAAGGCCAGTACGGTTGTCAAGGTAGAACTAACAATGGCGTAACCTACTTCCTGAGTTCCTTTGGCGGCGGCTTCTAGTAATGAGTATCCATCGCGTCGGAAGCGCACAATATTTTCAATCACCACGATGGCGTTGTCCACCAGCAGCCCTAGAGCGATCACCAAGGCGGCAATACTGATTTGCTGAAGGGCATAATTGGTAAAATCTAAGGTTGTTATAGCTAAAATGATTGATAGCGGAATTACGGTCATTACTACCAGGGCGGGGCGCCATCCTAGAAACAGGGCGATAATGACTCCTACTAGCACGATTCCTTGCAGCAAGTTATTCACAAAATCGCTGATGCGGGCTTCTACTGCCGGGGCTTGTTCAAAGGCAGTGGCTAGTTGAACTTCAGCTGGCAAGGTCTCCTGAAAAGATTCCGCTGCCGCGTTCAACTCGTTGGACAGCGCTAAAATACTGGTACTTCGCTTTTGAAAGACGTTGACGTAGATACAACGTTGCCCATTAAACCGGGCAGCCCACCGTTCATCTTCGTATTCGTGGGTCACCTCGGCAAAATCGCGCAAATAGACAATTTGATTGTTGGAAGAACGAACTGCTGTGTTGCTAATATCCTCGAGGGACTCGTAGCCCCCGGTAGACTGAATGCTAAAACTTAGATTGCCCGAGGAAATATCGCCACCGGGAATATTAGCATTATCCCCCTGAAGAACTCCTAACACTTGACGCAATGGGATGCTCAATTGTGCCATCTTCTGAAAATCAACACTCACTCGAATTTCTTCTACGGGGTAAGCTTCAACCTCAGTTTTCTTAACAAAATCTAATTGCTCAAGTTTTTCTTCAAAATCTTCGGCTACGTCGTGTAATTGTTGAAAGGTGGCTGTTTCGGATACTAACGCAAACTGCTGAATTACGACCCGTTCTTCAGGTTTAAACTGGTTGACCTCCAGGGAGTAAAGGTTCTCCGGTAGCTCATTACGGATAATATTTACTTCGTTGAGTATGTCATCGTACTTTTCATTATAGTCAATGCCAAACTCTGCTTGCACCTGTATAACAACTAAACCGTTGCTGATTTCAGTGCGAATTTCAGTAATCTCGTCCAGTTCATCAATGACTTCTTCTAGGGGGTCAGCCACCAACTCTTCCATATCTTCCGGACTGGTTCCGGGATACACGGCAATGATGGTATAATTAGGCAATGATAAGAAAGGGTCTTCTGCCTTAGGCATCGAAATAAAAGAGCGAATACCAATGAACAGGGCGAGTATGACTAATACGTAGACAAACTGTTGGTTTTTAATAGCAAGTTCGGGAAGTTTCATAACTCAATTATTTGATTGTTCGATGGTTGATTATCATGAATCACTGGGGAGTTTTCCATTTTCAATTTTCAATTGTCAACTGCGCATTGCTAATTGTAATAGAGTCTAAATCATTCAGGTAGGCATTTCCATCGAGTACAATCCAGGTAGATGGCTGAATGAGTGTTTCATTTACCGTAAAGTAGTCACTGTGGATACTGGTGATGGGTAGCTTTTTACGTTTCACTGTCTGCCGGTCGGTGGATACAAATACCGTTGCTTCTTTTTTATCACCTTCCACTAGCGCAGCCATAGGAATTTTGATATGATCAAGCATGAGGGATGGATAAAGAGCCACTTTACCCACAAAGCCATTCTTAAGTTCAGGGAAAAACTGTTCATCGAGGGTCAACTCTACTTCAAAGGTACCAGTAGCCGGATTGGCTGCTTCAGCTATTTCGGTGACTCGCGCCGGATACATTCGCTGCGGAAAAGCATCAAAGCTTATTTGAGCGGAGTCACCCAGAGCTACTTGTACAATATCTTTATCAGCCAAACCGATCTTGATCACCTGAGCCCCCTGCGTACCCGAACTACCGAGCATAAACAAGGGCTGACCGGGGGAAACCAGTTCACTGGGTTCTACCATCTTTTTTAGAATTTTGCCTGTTACCGGTGCCACTACGGTTGCGTAGCGCTGATTAAATTCAGCAATTTCTAAATCAGCCTGAGCGACTTCAAATGCAGTTTCTGCGTTTTGTTTCTGTTCCAACGTAGCTACTGTATCGCGGTAGAGGTTGTCAGCACGTTTAAGATCTCGCTCGGCCTTTACAAATGCATTTCGAGCTTGCGATACCTGAGCATTGATTTCTGCTAAATCAAGTCTAGCTAGCAGCTGACCTCGTTTCACCGTTTGCCCTTCGCGAACCAATACGGTCTCCACAATCCCCCCTACTTTAAAGGACAAATTCATTTCTGATTCGGAAGCAAGTACTCCGCTGGCAAGTAGGGCAATAGGTTCCGTGTCAGTTGTCAACTCCTGTACCGCAACGCGCTTAGTCGTAGTTATCGTGGGCTTATCTTGGGAGTATTCTTGTTTACAGCTGGCTAAGGTCGCTATAATCAGCGCTGAATAAATCAAATAGTTTGTTCTCATTTTTAACAAATATTAAGGAAGGTTTATAGCTGCTTCTAGGGCAGCCTCTTTAATTTTAAGATCGAAGCGAGCAATAGTCTCACTGAGTTGAGAAGTTGTGAAATTGGTCCGTGCTTCTTGTAGCTCCACTAAAATGGCTTGGTTCTCACCGTACTTCTTTTCGGTGAGGCGAAAGGTTTCTTGCGCGTATTTTCGTTGGTCTTGCCGGAATATTAGTGTTTCTTGCGCTTCTTGCCATTCGTAGTACGCTTGAGCCACTTCTAATTCAATGCGCTGCTTAATATCTACGAACTCGGATGTTAGCTTTTGTTGGCTCAGTACTGACTGTTGAATGCGACTACGGTTTTGTCCACCCTGAAAGATGGGCCACGTAAGTCCGAGTTGTATGAACCAAAAATCCTGATTCTCGTCAAAGGTGTAATCAAATCCCTGAAAGCCAACATCACCCACAGCATTGATTTCGGGTATCAAATAGCTCCGATTGAGTTTAATGGCCAGCTTATTGGCTTCCAGTCCGTAGCGTACTTGAGCTATTTCGTGCCGGTCAGCTAGTGCTTGTTGTTGAAGATCATTCAGTGAAGCGGTTACTACTTCCGGAGTACCCACTAAAGAAGAATCTACCGTAATGCTTTCATCCAAATCCCGGCTGAGCAAATAATTGAAAAATATACGGGAGGTGTTTACCTGCTTACGGGCATTCGCTAATTGGCCTTTTACCCCGCTCACATCTGCTTGCGCCGCAAATATAACCTCGGGGGTTGCCTTATCATTGGCTACCAACCGTTGGTTGACCCGAAGAATATTGTTGAGTAAATCTCTAGTTTCGTTCAGTATGGATAGTTGTTCCCGAGCGGCTAGATGCTGAAAATAAGCCGTTTTGATCTCTTTTGTAAGTTGATTCTCGTATGCATTCTGACGAGCTTGTTGAGCTGAGCTTTGAGCAGTTTGGGCTTTATACCCGTAGTAGATACGACTGTTCAATATGGGTTGAATAACCCGGATTTTCGTTTCGTGAAAGTTGTTCGGCAAGAGTTGCTCATTAACATTAGCAATATCCGTTGGGTAGCGATTTTCCCCCAGTACTTGGTTAAGCCCGGCATAGACCGGATTAACTAAGTCTCCAGCCGGAACGCTAATAATACGTCCTCCCTCCGCCCAAATATATGAAGCATCAAATGTAACATTCGGAAGGTAACGGCCTCGTGCTTCCTTTTCCTTTTCTTGTTCTAACTGAGTGCTTAGCTGCTCACGAATAAACTGTTGGTTATTTTGCAGTCCTAGTTCAAAATAGTCACTGAGTGTTTGAGTTTGACCGAAGGTTGGCAAAAGAACTAAAGCTAATGCCACGGAAATTAGTATTTTAAACATAATGTAAAACAAGTATAGTTAAGTTATCATATTTAATTAAATGAACACTGTTCATTATCAGTTTAAAAAAATTTATAAGCAGTTCAGCATTCCGTTAAATATGACGAGCGTTTCATTAATAAACTCATTATGATCGCGATCTTCGTACATTTTCATTCGATCTCTAATTTTAAATGATACTAAGCCATGTACGAATGACCATACCATGAGAGCTACTG